>NZ_BAABMR010000004.1:0-272138 GCF_054767495.1 Acidiphilium sp. MT5 | reverse complement strand
ACGCCTCGCCAAGGATTGGGAAGCCTCCATCGCCTCGTCAGAAGCCTGGCTGCTCATCGCCTCCATCCGCCGAACCGTCAGATTTGTCGCACGCGCATGAAAAAATCAGACCAAATTACGAGTCAGACTCTAAGGTAAGCTGAAGCGGAGCGGTAGGAGGCAAAATGTTTGAAATTCGGGAAGACGACCTGTCGGGAGAGCAAACCCGAGCGCTTCTGGCTCTACATCTCGCAGGAATGCACGCCAATTCGCCACCCGGCAGTGTCTTTGCGCTCGATCTGTCGGGCTTGAAGGCCCCAGAGGTGACCGTGTGGACCGCGTGGTGCGATGGCCGTGTTGCCAGCATTGGAGCGCTGAAGATGTTAGCAGACGGAAACGCCGAGGTGAAATCAATGCGGACACACCCGGAGTTCGTCCGCATGGGCGCCGGTGCTGCCATACTTGAAACTATTATCGGCACGGCAACGGCGCGAGGTGCTTGCCGGCTGAGCCTTGAGACCGGCAGCGGACCGACTTTCGAACCGGCACTCGCGCTATATCGGCGGCGGGGCTTCACAGATGGCGCGGCATTCGCGGAATACGAGCGAAGCGATTTCAATCAGTTCCTGCATCTGAACCTCGTTGATTCCAAGGGTCCGCTTTCTCCCAGCAACAACCGCGAAGCAGACTGACAGTTTTCCACCCAACCCGGCCAAGGGATATCCTCCTGTGAACGACCGCTCTGGAGGAACGGTGGCGCTGATTCGAACGGCGATGATGAGCGCAAATCTGCCTATTGGCGTGCCACCCGCCCCCTCGCGTCGATGATCGCCCGGACCGAAAGCACCGCCGCCCCAGGTTCGAGCCGCCTAAAATTCACCCTACTCGACAGCCGACACGATATGAAACAACACCGTCGCGTTGCAAGCGTTTCGAACTCTATGCTCAAGCTAGGTTTTCTCGCCACCAACAATGGCAGTGCCATGCGGGCAATCATAGCGGCCATCAATAACCAAAAATTGAGGGCGTATCCGCGTCTGTTGGGCACCGATAAAATCGGAACCGGCGTCGCCGCAATCGCGCAAGCGAAACGGGTCGCGGTTCAAATTATCCCTACAC
Source organism: Acidiphilium sp. MT5 (assembly GCF_054767495.1). Lineage (NCBI taxonomy): Bacteria > Pseudomonadati > Pseudomonadota > Alphaproteobacteria > Acetobacterales > Acidocellaceae > Acidiphilium > Acidiphilium sp. MT5. The sequence goes on along the minus strand of NZ_BAABMR010000004.1, from coordinate 271,040 downwards.
ACCCAAATCCTGCCTCCCACCCCATCGTATAAATCAACCGCACCCGTTACCACTCTGGCCCACCATAATCTGTTAGTCACCCCAAACTTTTCCCTTTCGCACCCACCCCCGTTCATGCTTTTATCGCTCCGTGCCCGATCAAACCCACCCCGTTAGTCTTTCGCACCGCTTCGCCGCCCTCGTGCGCGGCTTGCGCAACGCCGTCATCGGGCGCGGGCATCAAATCGGCCTGCCCACCCCCCTGCTCAATGCCATCTCGCTCCGCCTCACCCGCATGGCCACCAAATTCGAATTTTTGCTCCGCACCGCCCAAACCTCCCCGCTTGCACCCGCCAAACCTCCCCGCCCCTATCGTCCGCGCGCGCCGCGCCCCGAAACGCCCCGCCCCTACCGGCCCGATCCCGTGCCCCGCCATCACGCTTGGCTGCTCCGCCTCGTCCCCGCAACCGAGATAATCCCCAATATCTGCCTGCCCCACCGCGCCGCCCTCGAACAAATTTTCGCCGATCCCACCATGCGCGCCCTGATCGCACAAACCCCCGCACTCCACCCGCCCCTGCGCTCGCTCTGCCGCATGCTCGGCCTCCCCCGCCCCAGCCATCTCCCGCCCCCAACCCAATCAACCCCCACCCAATCAGCCAAACCCAACACCCACCCCCGCACCCCACGCGCCATCCGCCCACCCAAACCCTCACCCTTCCCAACACCCCTAAGCCCACCCACCCCATGGGACCAACGGCAAGCCTTTCGCGCCTTCTTCAGCCCGCTCCGCTGCGATCATTTTTAAGGCGCACCACCTCATGGCGCCTATTTCATTGCAATATCGCAATAAAAAGGACGCGATCAACAATAATCCAAGCGGCTCTAATGCGCCTCTGACCAATTTTGGCCGATGCCGGCTTCGACTTCGAGCGGCACGGAGAGAAAAGCGGCGTTGCGCATGGTGGTTTTGGCAAGCTCGGCGAGGCGCGCGGCTTCGGCTTGCGGGGCTTCGAAAACGAGTTCGTCATGGACTTGCAACAGCAGCACGGCGTTGAGGCCGGCGGCGTGCAGGGCGGCGGGCAGGTGGATCATCGCGCGCTTGATGATGTCGGCGGCACCGCCTTGTAACGGCGCGTTAATCGCTTGGCGCTCGGCATAGCTGCGGCGGGCGGCGTTTTTATCGGTAATGCCGGGCACATAGCAGCGCCGGCCAAAGGGGGTGAGCACATAGCCGTTGGTGCGGGCAAATTCGGTTGTTTCGTTCATATAGCGGCGAATTTCCGGATAGCGGGCGAAATAGGCCTCGATATAGCGGCGAGCTTCGCCGTTTTCGATGCCGAGCTGCCGGGCGAGGCCGAAGGCGGAAATACCGTAAATGATGCCGAAATTGATCGCTTTGGCGCGGCGGCGGGTGAGCGGGTCCATCTGCGCCATCGGCACGCCGAACACTTCGGAGGCGGTGCGGGCGTGAATATCTTCGCCATCGGCAAAGCTTTTTTTCAACGCGCTAATGTCAGCGACGTGGGCGAGCAGGCGCAATTCGATTTGCGAATAATCGGCTGAGACTAACACATGGCCGGGTGCGGCGATGAAGGTGCGGCGGATACGCGCCCCTTCCTCGGTGCGGATCGGGATGTTTTGCAAATTAGGGTCATTGGACGATAACCGACCGGTTGCGGCGATGGCTTGGGCGTAGCTGGTATGCACGCGCCCGGTTGCCGGATCGATATCATTGACCAGGGCATCGGCGTAGGTGGATTTCAGTTTTTGCAGTTGCCGCCAATCGAGAATCCGAGCGGGGAGGGGATGACCGGATTCGGCGAGGCCTTCTAACACAGCGGCATCGGTGCCCCAGGCGCCGGTTTTGGTGCGTTTGCCGCCGGGCAGTTTCATTTCATCGAACAGGATTTCGCCCAATTGCTTGGGGCTGCCGAGATTAAAAGCGTGGCCCACTAATTGTTCGATCTCACGCTGGATATGATCCATCCGCCGGGCAAATTCGGCGGACATCGCGACCAGATCATCACGATCCACGCTGATGCCAGCCCGTTCCATGCCGATTAGCACCGGGACCAGTTTGCGTTCCAATTGTTCGTATAACGAGAGTGCTTGTTTCTCGCGCAGGCGGGGGCGCAGCGCTAACCAGAGCCGGAGCGTGACGTCTGCGTCTTCGGCGGCATAGGCGGTGGCGCGGTCTAGCGCGATTTCGGCGAAGGAGACGCGGTTGCGCCCGGTGCCGGTGACATCATCAAAGCTGATCGGGCGATGGCCAAGATGCAGCAGCGAAAGCTCGTCCATGCCGTGACCGTGCGCGCCGGCATCCTGGGCGTAGGAGATGAGCATCGTGTCATCGAACGGCGTTGCATCCGGCAAGCCGGCACCGGAGAGCACATGGATGTCGAATTTGGCGTTATGGAAAATTTTTAGAATAGCGGGGTCGGTGAGGATTGCTGTTAGTTTTTGATAGACCAGGGGGCGCGGCAATTGTTCGCCATTGACATGGCCGAGGGGCAGATAGGCGGCGCGGCCTGGGGCGGTGGCGAGCGAAATGCCGATCAGGCGGGTGTGGCGGGCATCAAGATCGGTGGTTTCGGTATCGAGCGCGCAATAACCCGTGGTTTGGATGTCCGCGATCCAGCGATCCAGCGCGTCTGGGGTGTCGATGGTTTCATAGGGGCCGAACGGGATGGCTTCGCGCCCGGTGGCTGGGGGGGCGAGGACCGGCATGGGCGCTGGGGCGGGGGAGGGTGCGGTGATGCCGGGTGTGGCGCCGAGCCGGTGCAAAATGCTTTTGAAGCCTTGGGCTTCGAGAAAGGCGGTAAGGTGCGCTTGATTGGTGATGCTGGTGGTGAGTGCTTCGATCGGCAGCGGGAGCGCAACATCGCGCCGCAATTCGACCAGACGGCGGGAGCGGCGTGCGGCTTCGCCGTGTTCGATGAGCGCATCACAGCGTTTTGAGGGTTTCATCGCACCGCTGGTAGCGGCGGCGAGAATATTTTCCAGCGTGCCAAACTCGGCGATGAGCTGGGCGGCGCCTTTCGGGCCGATGCCGGGGACGCCGGGGACATTATCGACATTATCGCCCATTAAGGCTTGGGCGTCGATCATTTGCGCGGGTGTTACGCCGAATTTGGCCATGACCTCGGCGGGGCCGATGGGGGTTGATTTGATCGGGTCCAGCATATCGACCCGATCGGTGAGAAGCTGCATCAAATCCTTGTCGGAGGACACGATGGTGACGGCACCGCCGGTGGCGGTCATGGCGGCGGCGTAGCTGGCGATCAGGTCATCGGCCTCAAAGCCTTCAAGCTCGATGGCGGGGACGCCGAAGGCGCTGGTGGCTTCGCGGATCAGGGCGAATTGCGGGATCAGTTCGGGCGGAGGATCGGGCCGGTGGGCTTTGTAATTCGGGTCGATTTCGTTGCGGAATGTGGTTCGCCCGGCATCGAAAATGACGGCGATATGGCTGTCCGTGTGGTCTTTCAGCAGCCGGGCGAGCATGGCGCAGAAGCCATAGACGGCATTGACCGGCGTGCCATCGGCGCGGGTCATCGGCGGCAGGGCGTGGAAGGCGCGGAAAATGAATCCCGAACCATCGATCAGCACCAGGCGGTGCTGGTTCAAGCGGCGTGCTCCGACAGCGTGTAGCGGCGGGTGCAATAGGGGCAGTCGATATGATCGGATTCGATGCGCAAATAGACCCGTGGATGGCCGAGCGGGCCGACGCCGCCATCGCATGAGACGGTGCGTTGGGTGGCGGTGATGATCTCAATCGGCTGGCTGCCTTGGCCGGCATGGCCGGGGGCGTCGGGCGGATTGGTGATGCTGGGCTGGCTCATGGGCACCTCGTTGCGGAATTTTTCACCCTCATGATATGGCGCGCAGCGATGATCGACCAGAGGCTGCGCGCAATTTTGGGTTTTATATCGATTTTGCTGCTGGCCTCCTGTGCGGTGCGCGATTCTGCGCCGCAGGCCAAGCCCGGCTTTCCGATTGTCACCAATGGCTCTTTCACCCTCGCTTCGGGCGCTCGGCTGCCCTATCGCGATTGGCGTCCGGCGGGGCGGCCACGCGCCGTGGTGCTGGCATTGCATGGGTTTGATGATAGCCGCGATGCTTGGGTGACGGTGGGGCCGATTTTAGCGCGGCACGGGATTTTGCTCATCGCGCCCGATCAGCGCGGCTTTGGTGCGGCGCCGGGGCGCGGTTTCTGGCCGGGCACGCCGACGCTGCTGCGCGATGTACGGCAGATGGTCGCGATTTTGCACCGGCGCTATCCGCAGACGCCGATTACGTTGATGGGCGAGAGCATGGGGGCGGCGGAGGCGCTGATGGTGGGTGCGGCGGGGGATCGGGCGGTGGCGTCCTATGTGTTGATTTCGCCGGCGGTGTGGGGTGGCCGGGCGATGGCACCACCGACCCGCTGGGCGGCGGCGTTGGGCGGTGCGGTTGCGCCTAATTTGCGGCTAACCGGGCGGCAGGCGCATATTTTGGCCTCGGATAATATCGCCGCCTTGATCCGGCTGTCACGGGACCCGTTGACGATTTTGCATACGCGCTTGGCCGCCGTGGCCGGGATTGTGCGGCTGATGGGCCGTGCGCAGGCGGCATGTGCGCGTTTCGCGCCGGCCCATGCGTTGGTGCTGTATGGCGGGCATGATCAACTGATCCCTAAAGCGGCGATGGCGCAATGCTGGCGGGCGATGCCGACCGATCCTGGCGTGGTGCTGGCGTATTATCCGCAAGATTATCATTTAATGGTGCTGGATCATCAGCGCGCGGTGCCGATGGGCGATATTTTGTCGTTCATTCGCCATCCCAACCGGCCGATCCCGTCATCCGCGCCGACCGAGGCGGTTATTTTCCTAGCCGAGCATTGAGTTCGCCGCAGAACCGGGCTAAGCGGAGCAAGAAGGACCTGTAGCTCAGCTGGATAGAGCGTTGCCCTCCGAAGGCAAAGGTCGCACGTTCGAATCGTGTCAGGTCCGCCATATTTTCAGGTATTTATCGTCGATTTGGGTGTTTGCGGCTGGGGTTGGGGCGCGAACTGGGGATGTTGATCAGGCGCTCCAATCGGCCTGCTGGATGACAATCCGATACCCGTCCGGGTCTTCAAATGTGCGCCCATGTTGATCCCAGTACGGGTTGAACGCGGGCACCGGCATGTACCCTGCCGACGCCATGCGGGCGATCGCGGCCTGCCACGCGGTCAGATCAGGCAGGTAGAAGACCAGCAGATGATCCTGCGTGGGCGCGCGACCATGGGCGTGGCCGCGGGCTTGGGTGAATTCGAAGTGATAGGGCGCGTCGGCGCAACCAAACATGATGCCATCAAAGCCGTCATGGTTCGCGAAGCGAAACAGCAGATCAAGGCCAAGGCCATCCCGATAGAACGGGATCAACGCATCGATATTGTCGCTTGGGCGGGCAACACGGAGCTTGGTTACGGGGGGCATTGAGGGGACATGGGGGCGGGTTGATCGGCTGCAAGCGCGCTGGCTGGCTGGATTTGCTCTCAGATTTTATGACTGGGCGAGTCTGGCGCGGATTTTCTGGTGTGACGGGCGCGGACGCGAGCGTCATGCCTGTGATAAGGTGCGGAGCAAAATAATCAGGAGCGCGTGATGAATGATGGTGCCGAGAAAGCCACCGGCCTTGAGCAGTTACAGGCGTTGATGCGCGCCGGCAAAATGCCGGGAATTGGTCGGACTGTGGGATTTGATTTGGTTGAGGTGGCGCCGGGCCGTGTGGTGTTTGAGGGGTGCCCTGGGGTTGAGGTTTATAATCCGATTGGCACGGTGCATGGTGGCTACGCCGCGACCTTGCTCGATTCCGCCTGTGGCTGCGCGGTGCATTCTCAGCTGAGTGCGGCGCAAACCTATTCGACCTTGGAATTAAAAATTGCCTATCACCGGGCGTTGACCGCTGAAACCGGCATGGTGCGGGCCATCGGTTCGGTGGTGTCGATGGGACGGCGGGCAGCGTTTGCCGAGGCGCGGCTGACCGATGCGGCGGGCAAGCTCTACGCGACCGCGACCTCGACATTGATTGTGATGGAGCGCTGAACCGGGGCGAATGTGGTGTTAGGGCGCATTTTGAATTGCCGCGCAAGGTTCGGAGTGCGTCGGGCTTGAGATGATGATTTGCGTTGGCGTGTTGGCGCTGGAGCGTGATTGCTTATCATCAATCTCGCTCTAGCCTCTGTTTGTCGATCAATTTCATTGGTTTAGCTCGAATCTGCCGATTCAACCTCAACCAATATTGATCTAATGGCTGGTGCCTGATCGGAGGGAGGGGGAATGATGCGGCCCGTGCAGGACCGGTTTACCGATGATGTGATGCGGCTTGCGGCTGTGCGGACGCGCGATGCGCGGGCGGATGGGCGGTTTTTCTATGCCGTCGTGACGACCGGTGTTTATTGCTATCCCTCCTGCGCGGCGCGCCCGCCACTACCCCAGAATATCGCGTTTCATGCGACGCGGGAGGACGCGCAACGGGCTGGGTTTCGCCCGTGTCGGCGGTGCCGCCCTGATTTGCCGCCGCGTGCCGAGCGCGAAGTGGCGTTGATTGCGGCGTCTTGCCGGAGCATTGAGCGGTCGGAGCAAAAGCTGACATTGGCTGATCTCGCAAGGCGGGCCAAGATCAGCCCCTATCATTTCCACCGGATGTTTCGGCGCATCACCGGGGTGACGCCGCAGGCCTATGCGGCGGCGCATCGTCAAGCGCGGGTGCAGGATCAATTGGCCGAGGGGGCGGGCGTGACCGAGGCGATGTATCAGGCCGGGTTCAATTCATCCGGGCGATTTTACGAGGCGGCTGATGCGATGCTGGGTATGACGGCTTCGCGCTATCGGGCGGGGGGCAAAGGCGAGAGCATTCGGTTCGCTTATGGCGACTCCAGCCTTGGCGCGGTTTTGGTGGCGGCGACGGCGCGGGGCTTATGCGCGATTTTACTGGGGGCGGATCGGGCGCAGCTTTTGCACGAGCTTCAGCAGCGATTTCCCGAGGCCGGGCTTGCCGCAGCGCCGCCTGATTTTGCGGCATGGGTGGATCAGGTGGTCGCTCTGGTGGATCACCCAAGCCATGCGGCGCGCTTTGACTTGCCGCTCGATATTCGCGGGACGGCGTTTCAGCGTCTTGTTTGGCAGAAGCTGCGGGCGATTCCGGCGGGCGAGACGCGAACTTATGGCGATATTGCTGTGGATATTGGCAAGCCCACCGCGTTTCGTGCGGTGGCGCGGGCCTGCGGCGCTAATCCGTTAGCGGTTGCAATCCCCTGTCATCGGGTGATTGCGGCGCAAGGGGGTCTTGCGGGTTATCGGTGGGGGATTGAGCGTAAACGCGCCTTGCTCGCACGCGAGAGCGGCGCGCACGGAGCGGCACCGATCAGGGATGCCAGCGTCGGAGCAAAAGCGCGTTTGAAACCACGGTGACGGAGGAAAACGCCATGGCGGCGCCAGCGATGACGGGGCTGAGTTGGCCCAACGCCGCGAGCGGGATGCCGATGGCGTTGAAGAAGAAGGCCCAGAACAGGCCTTGCTGGATTTTGCGGTAGGTACGGCGCGAAATATCGAGCGCGGCTGCGACCAATGCCGGGTCGCCGCGCATCAGAGTGATCCCCGCACTATGCATGGCGATGTCCGAGCCGGTGGCCATGGCGATGCCGAGATCGGCGGCGGCCAAGGCGGGGGCGTCATTAACGCCATCGCCGACCATGGCGACGATGCGGCCCTGCGCGCGGAATTGGGCGATGGCATCGGCTTTTTGCGCGGGTAGGATTTCGGCCTTGACCTCAGTGATGCCGAGCGCGTGGGCGGCGATGGCGGCGCTGCCTTGGTTATCGCCGGTGAGCAGCACAACGCGCAGGCCGCGTGCGCGCAAGGCCGCGATGGCGGCGGGCGCTGTTTGTTTGATCGCATCGCCAAAGCCGATCAGCCCTAGCACGCGCGCTGTGCTGTGTGCGGCTTCGTCCCCGCGATCGATCAGCCAGGCGATGCTGCGGCCCTGCTGTTCCAGCGTTTGGGCGTTGGCGGTCAAGGCGCTGGGGATGGTGCTGAGATTTACATTTAGGTCGTGGAGCAGACGGTTGCTGCCCAGTGCTATGGATTTTTGCTCCACCACGCCTTCAATGCCGCGCCCTGGCAGCGCCTGCAGCTTGGTTGCGATAGGGATGGGGTTGTCCGCCTGGCGCGCCAGCACGGCTTTGGCCAGCGGATGATCGCTCCCGCGTTGCAGGGCGGCGGCGAGGCGGAGGATGGTCGCTGGATCGCTGCCCTCGGCGGCGTCAATCGCCAGCACGGTGGGTTGGCCTTCGGTGAGGGTGCCGGTTTTATCGAAGGCGACGGTATCGACCAGCCGGGCGCGCTCAAGGGTTTCGGCGTCCTTGATCAGAATGCCGTGGGTGGCGGCGACGCCGGTTCCGGCCATGATCGCGGTGGGGGTGGCGAGGCCGAGCGCGCAGGGGCAGGCAATCACCAGCACCGCGACGGCGCTGAGGATGGCGTGTTCGAGCTGGCCGTTGGTGAACCACCAACCGAGCAGCGTGATCGCGGCGACGACCAGCACGGCGGGGACAAAGATGGCGGCGACCCGATCAACCAGTTTTTGGATCGGCGCTTTGGCGGCTTGTGCGTTTTCGACCAGCCTGATGATGCGCGCCAAGGTGGTTTCCGCGCCGATGGCGGTGGTTTCAATAAGTAATAAGCCATCGCCATTGATCGCGCCGCCGGTGACAGGGCAGCCGGGGCCTTTGGGCACGGGCACGCTCTCGCCGGTGAGCATGGATTCGTCGACGCTGCTTTCGCCTTCGCGCACCAGCCCATCGACGGCGATGCGCGCGCCGGGCTTGGCGATCACCAGATCACCCACCATCAGGCTTTCAACCGCGACATCGCGTTCGCGCCCATCGGGCAGGCGTTGCGTGGCGCGATCCGGGCGCAGCGCGGTGAGGGCTTGGAGTGCGGCGCCGGTTTGGCGTTTGGCACGCGATTCCAGGGTTTTACCGAACAGGATCAGGGTGATGACGATGGAGGAACTATCGAAATAGAGTGCCGGTTGGCCCCCATCGATCCAGGCGCGGATGAGCAGAAACAGGCTCATGCCGTAGGCGGCGGTGGTGCCGAGGGCGACCAGTACATCCATGGTCGCGGCCCCGGCGCGCAGGGCTTTATAGCTCGCGCGGTAAAATCGGGCGCCGACCCAAAATTGTACCGGCGTGGCGAGCGTCAGGGCGGCCCAGCCGGGCAGGCCCAAGGGCAAGCCCGCGAGATGCGCGATCATGCTGAGCACTAACGGCGTGGTGAGGCCGGCACCGATCAAGAGTTGGATACGGTCGTGCCGGGCTTCTTGCTGGTGGCGGGCGGCTTCGGCGGATGGTGCGACTTTCTCGAGATCGCGCGCGTCAAAACCAATTTTCTGCACGGCGGCGATGAGCGTTGCGGCATCAAGCCCCGCCCCGGTGATCTGCGCGGTTTCGGCGGCGAGATTGACCTGGGCTTGGGCCACGCCGGGCACGGCACGCAAAGCGCGCTCAACCCGACCCGAGCAGGACGCGCAGGTCATGCCCTGAATCGCGAGATTAAGCTGGTCGGTGATCGAATAGTCGGCCATAGCGTGATCCTTTTGCACCGGGGATTTCGCTCCGGTGCGTCCTATGTAGGGATTGCCATCATAGGAAGGTCAAGCTTGAGGCTGATGCGCTCACCGGGTTGGGTTGATCAGGTATTTCGCTCCGGTGGCGCGCTGGGCGAATTTCGCGATGATCGCGGGGTTGAGCACGTCATGCAGCGCGATATGCGCGGTGTAGTGGCTGGCAAAAATATCGTGAAGATGATCGCGGATGAATTGGCGCATGCGCGCGATTTCCGCACCGCCTGCCGCTTGCAAATAGGGGGTCAGCAGCCAGCCGCCGACATTCCAGGAAAAGCCGAAACTGCGGGCTATTTCCGTGGGGCCGGTGTTCAGGCTGCCATAGATATAGACCTGCTTGTTCTGGGTGGTGCCATAGACGTTATAGGGTTTGCCGCGCCCGGCGGCGGTTTCCATGGCTTGCAGGATGTGCTGAGCCAAACGCCCGCCGCCAATGGCATCGAAAGCGAGGTAGGCGCCGGTTTGCTCAATCGCCTGGGCGAGGGCGGCGGGGAAGTTCTCGGCGGTTGAATCGATGACATGGGTGGCGCCGATGCCGCGCAGCAAGGCGGCTTGGGCGTCGCTGCGCACAATATTGACCAGCGGAATACCTTCGGCCTGGGTCAATTTCACCAGCATTTGGCCCAGATTGGAGGCGGCGGCGGTGTGCACCAAGCCGGTGAAGCCTTGCTTGCGCATAGTGCCGATCATGCCCAAAGCGGTCATTGGATTGACGAAGCTCGACGCGCCCGCTTCGGCGCTGACGCCGGCGGGAAGCTCTAGGCAATCTTGCGCTTTGGCGCGCCGATATTGCGCATACATCTGCCCGCCCGCGAGGCTGACAATTTTGCCGAGCAAGGCTTGGGCGGCGGCGCTGGTGCCGGCGGCAACCACTGTGCCGGCCCCTTCATTGCCAATCGGCAGTGCCGTGCCGCGCCGTGCGGCGACCAAGCGTTGCAGATGCGGCGGGATGGGGGCCGAGGTGATGCCGCCTTCGGTGGTGAGTTGGGTGATATCGGCGACGCTGAGTAGCAGGCCGAGATCGGACGGGTTGATCGGGGTAGCTTCCACCCGAATGATCACCTCGTCATCGGCGGGTTGCGGTACCGGCACGGGGCGGATCGACAATTCGATCCGTCCGGCCTCGGTGACGGTTGAGAAAATCTGCAGGCCGGTCTCGGGCAGCGTATGGGTCATGATGGCTCCTGGCGTGGCTGGATTTGAATGGGCTGGCGCTTGATCGCGATGACAGGCAGGTTGTTTGGTGCAATTTGGTCATCAGTTAATCACTGCCTGAGGAGAGAGCAATAATGAGCGAGCGGGCAAAGCGTGATCGGGCGGCGACGGTCGCGGTGATTGGGGCTGGGGATTTCATTGGCGCAGCCATCGCCAAGCGGTTCGCGGCAGAGGGCTATATTGTGTTCATCGGACGGCGCGACGGCGAGAAATTACGGCCCTTGCAGCAAGAAATTGCAGAAGCTGGCGGGCGGGTTGAGGCGCGGGCGCTCGATGCACGCGATGAGGCGCAGATGGTGGCGTTTCTAGCGGAGGCCGAGGCGATGGCACCGTTGGAATTGTGCATTTTCAATGTCGGCGCCAATGTCAATTTCCCGTTGGTTGACACCACGGCGCGAGTGTTTCGCAAAGTGTGGGAAATGGCCTGCTTTGCCGGATTTTTGGCCGGACGCGAGGCGGCGCGGCACATGCTGCCTCGGGGCCGAGGTTCGATTTTTTTCACGGGTGCGACGGCTTCGTTGCGCGGTGGGGTGGGTTATGCGGCTTTTGCCAGCGCCAAATTTGGGCTTCGCGCTGTCGCACAGTCAGCGGCGCGCGAATTGGGGCCGCACGGGCTTCATGTGGCGCATTTGGTGATTGATGCTGGCGTGGATACGGCCTGGGTGCGCGAGCGGATGCGTGCGCGCGGCGGTGAGGCGGCGGTGGCGGCGATTGAGCCGAGGCAGTTGATGCGTCCGCAAGCCGTCGCGGACGCGTATTGGGCGCTGCATTGTCAGCCGATCGATGCGTGGACGTTCGAGCAGGAAATCCGCCCGTTCGCCGAGCCGTGGTAGCGGGCTATAGGGTCGCAACCGAGGTGAGGGCCGCCTTCACCCGCGCCGGGCGGAAGGGTAATTGGCGCAGCCGCGCGCCGGTGGCATCGAACACCGCGCTCGCAATGGCCGCGGCTGTCGGGCAGGTGGCGGGTTCGCCTGCGCCGTGGCTGGGATAGTTCGGGTCGTTATTGACGAGAACGACCTCGATACTGTCGGGCACTTGATCAAAGCGCAGGATCGGGTAGCCGACCCAATCCCGGCTGGTGACATTCGCATGATCGAACGTCACTTCCTCATGCAAGGTGCGGCTGAGCGATTGAATGACATTGCCTTCGACCTGATTGCGAACCCCATCTGGATTGATCACCAGGCCGCAATCTTGCGCCACCACCACGCGGGTCACGTGGATGCGCCCGGTGGCGGGATCGACCACCACATCGGCGATGGTCGCAACGCGGGTGTCATCGCGATTGACCCAGGCGATGCCGCGCCCTTGGGCGGGCTTGCCGTCTTGCGGCTTTTTGCCGTGCGCGGGGCGGGGCTGCCAGCCATAATGCGCGGCGGCGGCGCGCAGCACCGCGATGGCACGCGGGTCTTTCAGATGATCGAGCCGGAATTGCAGCGGGTCGGTTTGGGTGGCGGCGGCCAGCTCGTCGATAAAGGCTTCCATGGCGAAGGTGGTCTCGAATTGTGCTGGTGAGCGCAGCCAGGCGGTGCGCAGCGCGACCTTGCCTTCATCATGGCCGGTGATCCGGGCATTGGGAAAATCATAGGCGTAGGTGACCGCTGGTGAGCCATGACCGATGGCGCCGACGCGGTTGGGATGGCCGATCAGGGCGCAGGCGATCAGCGTGGTATCGCCCAGTGTCGGCACCCACATATGATGTTTCCAGGCGGTGACCTTGCCGCCCGCATCGATGGCGGCTTCCAGATCCTGCACGATGGGTGGGCCTTTCGGCTCCCAGCCATGCTCATCCCAGCGCATCCATTGCACGCGCACCGGCTTGCCCACGGCTTGCGACAGGATCGCCGCATCCGCCACCGCATGATCAAGCCCGTTGCGGCCATAGGCACCGGCGGCTTCGAACCAGCGAATTTCGAGTTGGTCGGGGTTCATCTCGAGCAGTTTGGCGATATCGTGACGGTCTTGATGCGGCATTTGGGTGCCGGACCAAAAAATCGCGCGCTCGCGGGTGACATCGGCAATGGCGCAGGAGGGGCCGATCGAGCCGTGCATTTGGAACGGGCTTTGGAAGCTTGCTTTCAGCACGCGCGGCGCGCCCGCCATGGCTTGATCCACCCCGCCGCGCTCTAACACCACCGCCTCTTGGCCGGGGGCTTCGCGCACGGCGGTTTCCAGCGCCGCCATGGCGGGCAGACCTTGCCAATTTGACCATTTGGCAGCGTAGGCCTGCGGATTTTTCGGGTGGAGCACTGAGCCTAGAATTTTGGCGGCGGTAATCGCGCCCCATTCGGTTTCGCACACCACGCCGAGGAAATTATCGCGGCGGACCAGTTGCACGAAGCCTGGAACCTGCTTGACCGCGCCGTCATCGACGCTGATCAATCGGGAATGCACGCCATAGGGCCGCACCACGCGGCCATGCAGCATGCCGGGCAGTTTGACATCCTGCACATAGGTGAACGCGCCGGTGACCTTGGCGGGAATGTCCTTGCGCGGGATCGATTGACCAACCACGCGATAGTGTTTTGGGTTTTTCAGCTTGGCGTGTGGGGCGACTTGCATGGCAAAGCCCCGCCCCGTGGCGCCGATGGTGACATCAAGACGCTGGCCGGCGACGAGCGTGCCATAGGCGATGCGGCGATGCGGCGCGCCTTGGACCGTGAAAAAACCATCCCGCGCCTCGATCAGGTCGGGATGGGTGGCGAAATGCGCGGCGGCGCGCTCCATCAGCGCGGCACGCCCGGCGGCGGCGGCGGCGCGGATTTGCGGGCCGGCATAGCGAATGGTCAGCGAGCCATAGGTTGGCCCTTGATCGACGGTTTCGGCGGTCGTGCCCATCACCACGCTCAGCCGGTCAATCGGGAAATCAAGCTCCTCGGCGGCGATTTGTGCGAGGGCGGTTTGCGCGCCGGTGCCGACATCTACCTTGCCGGTGAACAAGGTTGCGGTGTTATCCGGATGCAGGGCGAGCCAGGCATAGAGCTTGGCGGCGTTGGGCGGTGGCGCTGCGGTGGCGACGCGGCTGGCGCTCTTGGTCATGTCGCTGCGCGCCAGCAGCGGGAAACTCACCACCATGCCGGTGGCAAAGCCGAGCATGTCACGGCGGCTCAGCCGCAATTTTGCACCCGCGCTCATGGCGTGGCGCCTGTTGGGATTTGAGGTTGGGTGATCCGCTCAACGGCGCGCAGAATCCGCAGATGGGTGCCGCAGCGGCATAAATTGCCTTGCAAGGCGGCCTTGATCTCATCGCGCGTGGCGTGCGGGTTGCGGGTGATCAACGCTTGGGCGGTCATGATCATGCCATTGAGGCAATAGCCGCATTGCGCGGCTTGCTCATCGATAAATGCCTGTTGCAGTGCGTTTGGCTTGCCGCCGACGCTGAGCCCTTCGAGGGTGGTGACCTGATGGCCGATGGCGGCGGTGAGCGGGGTGACGCAGGCATGCACCGCCACGCCATCAATCAGCACCGTGCAGGCCCCGCATTCTGAGAGGCCGCAGCCGAATTTCGGCCCGTGCAGGCCGAGATTATCGCGCAAGGCATAGAGCAGCGGCGACGTCGGGTCAGCCTCGATTGGGTGGGTTTGGCCGTTGATGGTGAGTATGATCGGCTTGGTCATCCGCAGCGCTTTCAATGGATGTTTGCAGGAAGAGATTGGGTTGGGTGGCGCGAAAGCAAGCGATGGCGACCGACCGCGTGACAATCACCCGCGTGACAATCACCCGCTTGACAATCACCGGGGCGCTGATCAGCGGCGGGCGCGGCGGTGCCAATCGCGCAGGAGCGGCAGGGTGACCATGCCGCCCGCAATGTCCGGGCAGGGATGATCCGGATCGCCGAGATGATCGACCACGTGCAGGGCCGGGGCAAAATTTTGACCATCGGTATAGGGGCTGCGGGTGATGATGCAGGCGAGGCCGGCGGCGCGGGCGGATTCGAGGCCGTTGCGGGAATCTTCAATGGCGAGGCAGGCGGCGGCGGGCAGACCAAGCTGGTCGAGCGCCAAATGATACACATCCGGGGCGGGTTTTTTCGCAGCGACTTGATCGCCTGCCGCGATGGCATCGAACCAGCTCAGCGCGTCGGGGGCGAAGGCGGCGAGCAACGCATCGACATTCGGACGGCTGGTGGTGGTGGCAATCGCGCAAGCCAGCCCGGCGGCGCGCGCTTGGGCGATCAGGCGCAGAATGCCAGGGCGCGGGGCGATGGCACCTTCGGCCATGCGGCTGGTGTAGAGGGCGGTTTTGGCGGCATGCAGGGCGGCGATTTGCGCGGCGGGGAGGGCTGGGCGGCCCCCGAATCGCTCGATGAAATAGGCAATGCGCTCTTTGCCGCCGGTCACACCGAGCAGGTCGCGATAGAGCGGCTGCGACCAGGACCAATCAAGCCCGGCTTCGGCAAAGGCGGCATTGAAGCAAAGCCGGTGCAGCTCCTCGGTTTCGGCCAAGGTGCCATCGACATCGAAAATCAGGGCTTGGAGATCATCCATGCTGGTTGGTTTTCCATGGCCTCATGCTGCGCGCAAGCAAAATCGATCATCGCCGGAATGGCGGGCGAGGGCGCGGTGGCGGGGGTCAAAGCGAGATGGCGGGTCATCGCTGCCGGATCGAGGGTGAGGCCGGTGATCGCTTCACGGAGGGCGGCAAACGCGCCGCTGGCGGTGAGCATCAGCTCCGGCCACACGGCCTGTTCGCCCTGCCAGGCACCGGCAGCGCGCTCATGCTCCTGCGGGATCGCGCTGAGCAGGGTCGCGGCGAGATGCGGGGCGCGCAGGGCGGCGGCCCGCACGATGATCGACAAGGTCGGATTATGCTTATGCGCCATGGCCGAGGAACCGCCGCGCCCCGGCGCGCTCGGTTCGGCGAGTTCGGCAATTTCCGGCTGCATCAGGAGCGAAATATCGGTCGCGATTTTGCCGAGGCTGCCCAGCCCGGCGGCGAGCGCGCAGCCCAGACGCGCCAGCGGGGCGCGGCGTGTGTGCCAGGGCAGGCCGCCCGGTGGCAGGGACAGGGCGGCGGCGAAGGCGGCGATGAAGCGGGGGGCGTCAGCGCCCAACCCGTCCCGCGTGCCTGCCGCACCGCCGCATTGCAGCGTCAGCGCGTCGGCGGCGGCTTGGCACAGCGAGGCGCGCATATCGGTGATCAGGGCGAGCCAGGAGGCGGCTTTTAACCCCATGGTGCTGGGTAAGGCGGGTTGCAGCAGGGTGCGCGCCAGGATCGGCGTGGTGGCGTAACGGCGGGCCAGCGCCACCAGCGCCGCCCCCATGACCGCCGCATCCGCCTCCAGGAGCGACAAACCGTGGCGAAGCTGGAGGACCAACGCGGTATCGATAATGTCTTGTGAGGTGCCTGCGCGATGGACGGCCGGCGCGTGATCGGGCACCCGCGCTCGCAGCCAGGCGACCAGCGGGATAACGATGGTGCCGGCATGAGCGCCTTGGGCGGCGAGGGTTTCGCAATCGAGCGCGCTGGCATCGCAGGCGGCGCAAATTGCGTTGGCGGCGGCTTGGCTGATCAGGCCGAGGGCGGCGTTGGCGCGCGCCAGCCCGGCCTCCACATCGAGCAGGGCCTGCGCGCCGCCCTGCGCCTCGAAAATGGCGCGCATCGTCTTGGTGGCTGCCATCTGGTTGGGCAGCGGCAGCATCGCGGTCAGACCCGTTCGAGCAGGAGGGCAATGCCTTGACCGACGCCAATGCACATGGTGGCCAAGGCGCGTTTGCCGCCATGGGCTTCCAGGGCGCGCAGGGCGGTGCCGGCCAGCCGCGCGCCGGAGGCACCGAGCGGGTGGCCCAGCGCAATTGCCCCGCCATGCGAGTTGACCCGGTGATCATCATCGGCGAGGCCGAGGCGGCGGGTGACGGCGAGGGCTTGGCTCGCGAACGCCTCGTTCAGCTCGATCACGTCGATCTCGCGGAGCGACAGGCCGGTGCGCGCGAGCAGTTTTTCCGTGGCGGGTGCGGGGCCGATGCCCATGATCCGCGGGGCGACGCCCGCTGTTGCCATGCCGATGATCCGGGCGCGCGGGGTCAGGCCATGGGCCTGCGCGGCTTCGGCTGAGGCGATCAGCAGGGCGGCGGCCCCATCATTGACGCCAGAGGCATTGCCGGCGGTGACGGTGCCCGTGCTTGAGCCAGTGCCGGAGCCTGGGCCTGAGTTGGGGGTGCGGAACGGGGTTTTGAGTTTGCCAAGCCCCTCCAGCGTGGTGTCCGCCCTTGGATGTTCATCGCTGTTGACGATGATATCGCCCTTGCGCCCGGCAATCGTGACCGGGGTGATTTCGCCCGCGAAAAACCCGGCTTGCTGGGCTGCCGCGCATTTCATTTGGCTGCGATAGGCGAATAAATCCTGGTCGGCGCGGCTGACTGCGAATTCGGCGGCCACATTTTCGCCGGTCTCCGGCATCGAATCGACGCCATAGTGCGCGCGCAGCAACGGGTTGATGAAGCGCCAGCCAATCGTGGTGTCATACACCTCGTTGCTGCGGCTGAATGCCTCCTGCGCCTTGGCCATCACGAACGGCGCACGGGTCATGCTCTCCACACCGCCTGCCAGGATCAGTGAGGCTTCGCCGGTGCGAATCGCGCGGGCGGCGGTGCCGACGGCATCCAGGCCCGAGCCGCACAGCCGATTGATCGTGGCGCCGGGAATTTGCTCGGGCAAGCCCGCGAGCAGCACCGCCATACGCGCGACATTGCGGTTATCCTCGCCGGCCTGGTTGGCGCAGCCGAGCAAGACCTCGTCAATGGCCGAGGGATCGAGCTTGGGATTGCGCGCCTGCAAGGCTCGCAGCGGGATGGCGGCCAGATCATCGGCGCGCACACTGGCCAAAGCGCCGCCATACCGGCCGAACGGTGTGCGGATATAATCGCAAATGAAAGCCTCGCGCATGGGTCAGAACTCCAGAAAGACGGTTTCGGCGGCGCCTTGCAGGGCGATATCGAGATGGTAATGGCCGGGGCCGATGGCTTGGGCGATCAAGGTTGCGCGCCGGGAGGGCGGCTCAATCAGCGCTAGGATCGGGTCGGTCGCATTCAGCGGTTCGCCTGCGAAATAGAGCCGGGTGAAGAGCGGCTTGAGCAGCCCGCGCGCGAGGATGGCGAGGCCGCAATGCGGGGCTTGCGGCGTGTTGCCGCGCGCACCGGCTGGACCGGGCAGCGGACTTGGTTTCAGGGTCACGAACCGGAACTGGCCCGCCGCATCGCACGCGGCGCGCCCAAAGCCGGGGAAAATGGCGGACCGCGCGGGGGCGGCTTGGAATAATTCGATGGCGGCATCGCTCACCGGCGCGTCGTTGCCATCGGTCAGCCGGCCTGAGAGGGTGATAATGTCGCCCTGGGCGCCAAAGCGGGTCAGGTCGGACCAGCTTGGATCATCGATCAGGTGCCAATAGGGGCCGATCGTTTGGCTTGCGGTCGGGATCACGCGCTATCCTCCATCGGGGTGGCGGCGTGGCCACGGAGCGTGATGTCGAACCGGTAGCCGAGTGCGTGGTGCGGTTCGGTGACCGCGAGATCGAACGCGGCAATCAGGCGCGCTCGTGCGGCTGGATCGGGGGTGGCGAGAAAAATCGGGTCGAGGGCCAGCAGCGGATCGCCGGGGAAATACATCTGGGTGATCAGCCGGGCGGCAAAGCCAGCACCGAACAGCGAGAAATGGATATGGTTGGGCCGCCAGGCATTGGCGTGATTGCCCCAGGGATAGGCCCCGGGCTTGATGGTGATGAAGCGATAGCTGCCGTCCTGATCGGTAAATACCCGGCCATTGCCGTGGAAATGCGGGTCGAGCGGGGCGTCATGCTGGTCATGGGCGTGGTTGTAGCGCCCGGCGGCATTGGCCTGCCAGATTTCGATCATGGTGTGGGGCACGGGTCGTCCGGCTTCATCGCGCACCTGGCCGGTGACGATGATGCGCTCGCCCAGGGCGGCGCCGCCGTGATGCTGGGTCATGTCGATGACCGGCGCGAACCGCTCCGGCGCGAAATCCGGGCCGGTGGTTTCGGTGAGCGTGTGGGGAATGGTGATCGGCGCGTGGCGCGGGCTGCGCAGGATTGTGCTGCGATAGGAAGGGTCAAAATGCGGCGGTTGGGTGTCGGGTGCCAGCGGATCGAACGCGATGGGCATTGGTGTGGGCATGGGTGTGGTGGCGTTGGGGCACATGGGGCTTCCTCGGCGTGCTTGTCGTTATGCGCTGGGATAGCAGTGCGCCGGGGCTTCAAGCAACACGGGTGCCGGCGCGCCAGACGGCGCGGATCACCGGCATGTCGTGATGCAGGCGCACCTGCACCAGATCCGCCCGCAAACCGGGTGCCAGCCGTCCGCGATCCGCAAGCCCGACCATGGCGGCGGGCCCGGCGCTGATCAGGGCGATGGCGGCGGGCAGCGCGAGTATGCCTTGGGTGACGCAGGCAAAGGCCGCTTCGATCATGGAGGCGGGCACGTAATCGGAGGCGAGCGCGTCGATCAGGCCGGCGCGCACCAAATCGAGCACCGCGACATTGCCGGAGTGCGACCCGCCGCGCACGATGTTGGGCGCACCGCCGATGGTGGCGATGCCGTGCGTGCGTGCGCACGCGGCGGCCTCCTCGGTCACCGGGAATTCCGCGATGGCGATGCCATCACGATGATTATCGATCACCTCGGCGAGTGTGCGATCATCATGCGAGGCGACGGGAATGCCATGATCCCTGGCCCGGTTCAGCACCGCTGCGCGATTGGGCAGGGTCCAGCGGGCGCGGCTTTGCTGGAGCTGTTCGATCATCGCGGTGATGGCATCCGGGTGATGGCCTTCGCTGGCACGCATCTGCCGGTATTTTTCGATATCGGCATATTGGCCGACGCCGGGGCTGTGATCCATTAGGCTGATCAGCCGGACCAGCTTGTCGGTGATCGCGGCGTCAAGCAGGTCCAGCATCATTGGCGAGGGCAATTCGCAGCGCAAATGCAGAAAATGGTCGGCCTTGAGCAGATGGGTGCCGGTTAGGGCGGCGAGGTCGCGCTGGCCATCGAGGAATGTTTGCAGGCGCTCTTTTTCAAACCCGATATCGCCGAGGCACAGGGCATCGAACACGGTGGTCACGCCGGCCACGGCGCATTGGGCGTCATGCGCGAGCAGCGCCGAGCGGGAGGGCCAGCGCGCATTGCTGCGCGGCAGCACCTGGCGTTCGAGATTGTCGGTGTGCAGATCGATAATGCCGGGGATCAGAAAATCCCCCTCGCAATCGATCCCAGCACCGCCATGGCCGGGTTCGATGGTGGCGATCAACCCATCCTCAACCGTGAGATGTCCGGCGATGATATGGTCGGGGAGCACGATCTGCGCGTTGGTGAGGATCATCATGCGGGCGCTGATAGCGCAATTTCGAAGGGCGAGCGAGGCTGCGCTCTGGCTCGGCGCTCGAAGGCTGGTGCCTGAATTGTCATGAAAAAATCATGCCGGTCCGCGCCGCGCCGTGCTTTATCGCTCCGGCAATGATGGAACAGCCATGATGGGCGAATCGCTGCCGTCGGCACTGTCCGAGCGGGATATGGGCCGGGCGATGGGTGCGCTGATCGCAGCACGGCCGGTGCGGGTGCATTTTGTGTATTTCGATGCGGGCGGCGGCCATCGCAATGCGGCGATGGCGTTGCGGGCGGTGATTGGCGAGCGCTATCCGCACTGGCAGGTCGATCTGGTTAATTTGCAAACGCTGTTGGAGCCGGTTGATCCGGTGGCGCGGATCACCAAGCGGCGCATTTCCTCCGAGGATGTTTATAACGGGTTGCTGAAGCGTGGCTGGACTTACGGGTCGCTGCCGATGCTGCGCGGTTTGCAGGCCGGGATTCGCCTGCAAGCGCCCCGGCTGGAGGCGGTGCTTGATGCGTATTGGCAAAGCCAGGATGTTGATTTGGTGGTGTCATTGATCCCCAACTTCAACGCGGTGCTGTTTCGCTCGCTGCGGCGCGCCCATCCCACCACCCCCTATGTCACCATCATGACTGATCTGGCGGATCGCCCGCCGCATTTTTGGCAGGAGCCACAGGATCAGTTCATCATTTGCGGGAGCGAGCGCGCGGTTGAGCAGGCGCGGGCGATGAAGTACCCGCCGGAGCGGATCATGCAGGTGTCCGGCATGGTGCTCAAGCCCGGCTTTTACGCGCCGGCGCCACAGGACCGGCGGGCTGAGCGCGTGAAGCTGGGGTTGGACCCGACGATGCCGACCGCGTTGGTGATGTTTGGCGGCAATGGGTCCAAGGCCGCCCGCTTGATTGTGCGCAAGCTGGCGCAGGTGCCGTTTCCGGTGCAGTCGATTGTGATGTGTGGGCATAATCAACGGCTTGTGGCGCAGCTTGCTGGTATTGATCGCTGCTGCGCGATTGGTTTTACCGATCAGGTGCCGCATTACATGCGGCTGGCCGATTTTTTTATTGGCAAGCCGGGGCCGGGCAGTATCAGCGAGGCGCTGCATTGCGGATTGCCGGTGATTATTGAGCGCAATCGCCGGACAATGCCGCAAGAGACCTATAATGCCGATTGGGTCGCGACCCATCGTGTGGGTCTGGTGGTGAAAAGCTTTCGCGATTGCCCGGCGGCGGTGACGCGTTTGTTTGAAGGGCGGCGTTTGGAAAGGTTTCGGATTCACGCACGACGTTTACAAAACCATGCCTTGTTTGAAATCCCCACCAAATTGGCGAAAATTCTTTATTTTGACGCTTAAGTTGTTGACTTAAGCGTTAGGCCGATCAGAGGTGGTGGGAATATTTTATTTGGGAATGATACCAAAAAAATGTTGAATTCCATTTTTTCGGTGAGCCGAATCGATTCGATTTGTTGCAGGCTTTGGCGTCGATTCTCACGATTTCAATGAGATCCATTCTATAGTCGCGCCCTAGCTTACCAATCGTTAATACTAATTCGACTCGACTAGGGTCGGGTGATGGGCTTGACACGCAAATCTTTAAGAAAAATTTAGAAAGATGCAACGCAGAAGTGTAGACTTTCCGTGGGGGTTTTGATACCCAAAGGACTTAGTTGTCGAGTCGATTCGCTTAATTTTCATTCATGTAATGGCAGGTGGGTTATGGGTATAATATTGGCGTCTAACGCAAGTCTTCTTGATGAGGCACAGAAAAATCGTAGCGAGCGCCGTAAGCAAGAGCGTCAACGGGTGCTCGATTCGGCCAAGTTGATTTTTGGTGGTTTCAGTAAATCGATTTTTGACTGTGTGATTGTTGATCGTTCGCAAAACGGGCTGCGCGTGCAGTTGGGATCAACCCATGTTCTGCCGAACCAATTGACAGTTGAGTTTTCCAACGGCACGCGGCGGTTGGCGCGGCTTGTTTGGGCGTCTTGCGCCGAGGTGGGTCTGGAATTCGATCGCGGGTTCATCTGAGTCGCAGCGCTGTTTGGTCTTGAGACTGATTTTGATTAATTTTGGTTAGTGCCCAAATTGTTAGTCGATTCGCGTTAGTTTTTTGTTGGGTGTGATCGGCGCGCACTTGCGCTGCGGGAGCGATTTGCGCCACCATTGAGGCTTGCAGGAGCAAGTCATGTCGCAGGATCATTATCATCGTTTCGCGGCCAGCCATCACCACGCCCCCCATAATGCGCGGCGCTTAAATCGGCTGGATGATCAAGAGCCGGTGACGCTGAGCCTCTACGTCAAGCCCCGCGAGCATGCGGCGGAGCCAGATGTGCTGACCGCGCGCGAAGCCGCACACGCGCCGGATGTGGCCGCGATTGCTGCGTTCGCCGCCCAGCACGGGTTGACGGTGATTGAAGCGGATGCCCGGCGCCGGCTGATCCGGCTCAGCGGCAGCGCCGCTTTGATGCGCACGGAATTCGGTGCCGATTTGCATTGGTATGAGGGCGCAGAAGGCCGGTTCCGAGCCTATATTGGTGCTTTGCACCTGCATGAGAGCATCGCGCCGATTGTTGAATCGGTGCTAGGGCTGGATACGCGGCCCGTCGCCTCGTCCCGTTTGCAGCGCCTTGCCCCAGGGCAGAGTGTTGCGGCCTATTTGCCGCGCCAGATCGGCGCGTTTTATGGCATTCCCACCAACCCGACCGGGGCTGGCGAATGTATCGCGATTATCGAGCTGGGCGGTGGATTTCATCAGAGCGACATTACCGCCGCGTTCGGCGCGATGGGCCTGGCACCGCCGAGCGTGATCGCGGTCAGTGTCGATGGGGCCGCCAACGCGCCGAGCACGCCGAATGGGGCGGATGGCGAGGTGGGACTTGATATCCAGGTTGCCGGGGCGATTGCGCCGGGTGCCAAGCTCGCAGTGTATTTCACGCCCAATACCGATGCGGGGTTTGCCGATGCGATCAGTTTCGCGGCGACCGATGCCACTAATCGCCCCTCGGTGATGTCGATCAGTTGGGGGTCGCCCGAGGAAAATTATTCCACCCAGGCGCGCACCACCCTCAATACCGCCTTGCAGGATGCTGCTGCTGCGGGGCTGACGGTGACGGTGGCGGCGGGCGATAATCTTGCGACCGATGGGGTGAATGATGGCGCAGTGCATGTCGATTTTCCGGCTTCCAGCCCGTTTGTGGTGGCGTGTGGTGGGACCAGCCTGACGGTGAGCGGCGGTGCGATTACCGCTGAGGCAGTCTGGAATAGCGGCAGCAGTGGCACCGGTGGGGGTATTTCCACCTTATTCCCGGTCCCCGCCTATCAGAGTGCGGTGACGCTGCCGCGCAATGTAAGCACCGGCCAAGCCGGGCGGGGTGTGCCGGACGTAGCGGGCGATGCCGATCCGGCGACGGGATATCAGGTGACGGTGGATGGCCAGAGCTTTGCGGTGGGCGGCACCAGTGCGGTTGCGCCGCTGTGGGCGGGGTTTTTTGCGCTGGTCAATCAGGCGCGCGGCAAGAGGCTTGGTCAGGCGAATCCAGCGCTCTATGCGCATCAGGCGGCCTTGCGCGAGATCACCACGGGCAACAATGTGCCCGCCGGCACCACGCTGGGCTATAATGCTGGCCCGGGCTGGAACGCCTGCACCGGGCTGGGCGTGATGCGCGGAGCGGCGCTGTTTGCGGCCCTCGTCGCGGCTTGATCTGTTACTGGAACTCTAGCCGATCGCGCGCGGCAGCAAGGCCCGCTTTCGCGCAAGCCTCGTCCGTATGGCCTGAAGGCGTGCCCGCGACGCCGATGGCACCATAGAACACGCCACCCACCTCAATCGGCACGCCGCCGCCGGCAAACACCAAATGCCCGCCAGTGGTGGCGAGCGAGGCGTAGCGATGGGTTTGCTCAAGCACGGTTCCGGCCTTGTTGAACATCGCGCTGGTATATGCCTTGTCGATGCTCAGCCGCAGCGCCAGCGGTGAGGCGAGGCTGTCGCGCAGCGAGACTTGCGGCACACCATCGCGATCCACCACGCTGGCCGCCACCTCATAGCCGCGCTGGCGGCAATCCTTGATCGCGGCTTGCGCCATGATGAGGGCGGTGCCCATGGTCAGCCGGGCGATGGTCAGGCTGGGTGGCTTGTGGGCGGCGGCGCTGCCGACCAAGGCAGGCAAGGCGGGCAAGAGCGCCAGCGATACGATGCCAATCCGGTGGATTTTCATGGTTTTGCTCCGCATTTTCTGGTGGATTGCCCCGCGCGGCGCATCATCCGCGCCCGAGCAGCGGCATGGCGAGGGGCAGCATGATGGCTTCCAGCATGTTGATCCCGTCCGGTAGGCTCGCCATCAGCACCGCCGCACGGGCGACCTCGGCGGCTGGCATCAGCCCCTCAGCGGCGCGCACCGCCTCGGCGTCTGGCCAGATTTCGCTCTCGGTATTGCCTGGATGTAGGATCGACACGGCGATGCCGTGGGCGCGGCCATCGAGCGCCATGGCGCGGGTCATGCCCTCAAGGGCGAATTTCGAGGTGGTGTAGGGCACGGCGTTGCGCCGGGGCACGCGGGCGGAAACCGAGCCGATATTAATGATCCGCCCGGATTTTTGGGCTTTCATGATCCGAAAGGCGCGTTGCGCGCAGGCGAAGGACGCGGTGACATTGACGTCCATCACCGCCGCAAAATCCTCCACATCGAGGTCTTCGGTGCGCTTGGCGGTGGCCCGGCCAGCATTATTGACCAGAATATCTAATCGATCCGCGAATAGCCGCGCCGCTTCGGCGAACAGGGCGGCGCGGTCGGCTTCGCGGGTGATGTCGGCGGTGAAGGCGTGCCCGTTGGGGCCGATTTGGCACGCCGCTTTGGCAAGTTTTGCGCCATCGCGACCGCAAATCAGCACGCTAGAGCCTTCGGCGGCGAAGGCACGGGCGATCCCAAGCCCGATGCCACCGCCGCCGCCGGTAATCAGCGCCGTCTTGCCCGCGAGCAATCCGGTCATGCGGCCTACGACGCCTGGGTGACGAATTTGGTCGTCAAATAGGCGTCGATGGCTTCGGCGCCGCCTTCCCAGCCAATCCCGCTATCCTTCATGCCGCCGAATGGCGTTTCCGGCAGGGCGATGCCGTGATGGTTGATTGAAATCATGCCGCTTTCAATCCGGTGGCCGAGTGCGGTGACGGTTTTGGTCGAGCGCGTATAGGCATAGGAAGCCAGCCCGTAATCCAGCCGGTTAGCTTCGGCGATGGCTTCATCGAAGGTCGAGAACCGGTTGACCAGGGCGAGCGGGCCGAACGGCTCTTCATTCATCGCGCGTGCGCTGGTCGGCACGTCGGTCATCACCGTTGGCTGGAAGAAATAGCCCTTATTGCCAATGCGCGCGCCGCCGGCGGCGATTTTGCCGCCATGCTTCTGGGCGTCGGCGATCAAGCCTTCGATAGCGGGGATGCGGCGTTCATTGGCGAGCGGGCCCATGGTTGAGCTGGGGTCCAAACCGTCCCCCACCTTGATTTTGGCGACCGCGCCGAGGAAGCGTTCCATGAAGCCGTCATAGACCGAATCTTGCACCAGGAACCGCGTGGGTGCCACGCAAACCTGTCCGGCGTTGCGGAATTTGTTGGCCGCGAGGATTTTGGCGGCAGCATCCAAATCCGCATCCTCGAACACGATGGCTGGGGCGTGGCCGCCAAGCTCCATGGTGGCGCGCTTCATATGTTTGCCCGCGAGGGCGGCCAGATGCTTGCCCACGGCGGTGGAGCCGGTGAACGAGATTTTGCGCACGGCGCGGTGCGGGATCAGATATTCCGAGATTTCCGACGGCACACCGAACACCAGGTTCAGCACACCCGGCGGCAGCCCGGCATCGGCGAAGGCGCGCACCAATTCTGCACAGGAACCGGGTGTTTCTTCCGGGCCTTTCAAAATCACCGCACAGCCGGCAGCGAGACCGGCAGAGACTTTGCGCACCGCCTGGTTGATCGGGAAATTCCAGGGCGTGAAGGCGGCGACAATGCCCAGCGGTTCTTTGACCACGAGTTGATAAATGCCATCCGCGCGCGCCGGGATCACCCTTCCATAGGTGCGCGGGGCTTCTTCGGCGAACCATTCGATGACGTCGGCGGCCAGCATGGTCTCGCCCTTGGCTTCGGGCAGGGTTTTGCCTTGTTCCACGGTCATGATCCGGGCAATCGCGTCGGCCCGCTCGCGGATCAGGCCGGCGGCTTTGCGCATGATTTTGGCGCGGGCCTGCGGGCTGGTTTTACGCCACACCGCGAAACCGGCTTCGGCAGCGTTGATGGCGGCGTCCAGATCGGCGCGCTCTGCGTGGGCGAGCGCGCCAATTTTTTCTTCGGTCGCCGGATTGATAATGTCGATGGTGCGGCCTGATTGCGCAGCCACCCAACTGCCGCCGATATGCAGCATGACGTCTTGATACATGATTTGCTCCGTTCCGTGTGATGAGATGATCGAGGATAAAACCTTATATGGTCGCGAGCACGCGCCGGAGAATAGCAAACATGGCGTCGAGCTGATCTTCGCTGGTGATGAACATCGGCGAGAAAATCACCGTATCGCCGGTGACCCGCAGCACCAAGCCCTCATCGAAACAGCGCCGCATTACGGCGAATCCGCGGGCGCCGGGGCTGGCGCCGGGGGCAAGATCGGCGGCGCCGAGCAGGCCGTAGCCGCGCGTATCGATCACGCCGGGCAGCGATGCCAGATCCGCAATCCGGGCCAGGAAGCTCGGCGAGAGGGCGGCGGCGCGGGCGAATAAATCCTCATCGCGATAGATTTTCAGCGTCGCCAACGCCGCCGCACAGGCCACCGGGTGCGCTGAATAGGTGTAGCCGTGGAAAAATTCGATGGCATCCGGCCCGGCGACATCGAAAATCGCCTGCTGGATTTCCTCGCGCACGGCGATCGCCGCCATCGGGATATTGCCGTTGGTGATCGCCTTGGCCATGGTGAGGATATCGGGCGTCACGCCAAAGGCTTGGGCGGCGAACGGATGGCCGGTGCGCCCGAACCCGCAAATCACCTCATCGAAAATCAGCAAAATGCCGTGCTTGTCGCAAATGGCGCGCAGGCGCTGCAAATAATCCACCGGCGGCACCAGAATGCCGGTCGAGCCGGCGATCGGCTCGACGATGCAGGCGGCAATCGTGTCCGCGCCGTGCAGATCGATCAGGCGTTGCAAATCATCCGCGAGATCAAGGCCGCCATGCGGGCCTTGGCCGATGATATGGCGATTTTCCGGGATGTGGGTATGGCGCATATGCGCAACGCCGGGCAGGCCGAGGCCGAAGGCTTCGCGGTTCTTGACCATGCCACCGACCGACCAGCCAGCGAAATTGACCCCATGATAGCCGCGCGCGCGACCGATCAGCCGCTGGCGCTGCCCTTGGCCACGAGCGCGATGGTAGTTGATGGCGATTTTCAGCGCGGTTTCCACCGCTTCCGAACCTGATCCCGCGAAAAATACCCGGCTTAACGGCGCGGGTAAAATACGGGTCAGCTCATGCGCGAGCCGGAACGAGCCAGGCACCCCGAATTGAAATGGCGGGGCGAAATCAAGCTCTTCCAGTTGCTTGGCGACGGCCTCGCGAATTTCGCGGCGGCCATGCCCGGCGGGGGTGGTGTACAGGCCGGAAATACCATCGAGCAGTTTTTCACCGGCACTGTTCCAGTAATGCACGCCCTCGGCGCGGGCGATCATGCGCGGCGCCTCCAGGAATTGCCGGTTGGGGGTGAACGGCATCCAGTGATGGATCAGCGGTTCGTTGGAACGCGGGGTTGCTTGGCTCATGATGTTGTCCTCCGGGAAAAGTTTAATATTTTCGACACGGTTTCGGCAAGTAATATATTGGATAGCGGTTCGCGCAAGAGGGCGTTTAATATTCTAGTCAGGGGTTCGGTCAGCGTCGCTGGCATGCTTTCCTTGGCGCGGGGCTTGGCCTAAGCTTGCGGGGCGTTGAATTCAGGGGAGCAAAGATGAAATTATTTCGGCATGGTGTGCCTGGTGCGGAACAGCCCGGCATGCTCGATAGCGCGGGCGGGTTGCGGGATCTCTCCGCCCATTTGGTGCGGCTGGATGGTGAGGCGCTTGCCCCGGCGCGGCTGGCGGCGTTGGCCGCGATCGATCCGTTTTCCTTGCCGTTACTGCCAGCCGATACCCGCATCGGCCCGCCGGTGCCGCGCCCGGTCAATTTCATTTGCATTGGCCTGAACTATGCCGACCACGCCGCCGAAACCGGCGCGAAAATCCCGGCGGAGCCGATTATTTTTCTGAAAGCGGGCAGCGCCTATGCCGGCCCGAATGATGATGTGGTGATCCCGCGCGGCTCGACCAGCACCGATTGGGAGGTGGAGCTTGGCGTGGTGATCGGCACCGGCGGGTCGTATATCACCGAGGCTGCGGCGATGGCGCATGTTGCTGGCTATTGCGTGGTGAATGATGTCAGCGAGCGCGATTACCAAATGAAGCGCGGCGGCACCTGGGATAAGGGTAAGGGTTGCCCCAGCTTTGGGCCGACCGGGCCGTATTTGGTGACCGCCGATGAGGTGCCGGACCCGCAGAACCTGGATTTATGGTGCGATGTCGATGGCCAGCGCATGCAGACGGGTAATACAAGCACCATGATTTTTGGTGTGCGCAAGCTGGTCTCGTATGTCAGTGATTTCATTGCGTTGCAGCCCGGCGACATTATTGCCACCGGCACGCCGCCGGGCGTGGGGCTTGGCAAAAAGCCGGAGCCGATATTTTTGCGGGCCGGGCAGGTGATGCGGCTTGGCGTGACCGGGCTTGGTGAACAATGTCAGCGCGTGATCGGGGCCAGCGCGTGACCGGGAGATGAAGCTGCGGTAACGCGGTGGCGGTGTGCGGTGATGCCCATTGTCGATTGCCCGGCACTCCAGTAAATGCCGGGCATGCGCAAAATTTCGCTCCTCGCTTTGATCGTGGTTCCCGCTTTGGCCGGATGTGCGTTGACGCATCCGAAAGTGCCGGGGCCGTATGCCGATGCGCCGTCGCTGGTGAATGTCGCGGCGCTGACCAAGTTTGATGGGCAATTGCCGTTGGTGATCATTCCCGCAAACGCGGCTGATTGGGGGCCATCGCTGAGTTATGCGGTGAAAGCGGCGCTGAAAATTAAACCGACGGCGCAGTTTCGCGTGGCTTTGGCGGGTCCGCCTGCGGCAATCCCGAGTGTGACCGAAGAACAGCTCGCCCCGCTTGCGCCGGAAGCGGCGTTGGTCGCGGATGCCATCGTGGCTGATGGCGTGGCCACCAGCCACGTTTCGCTCGCCGGGCCGACGACGATTGCCAAGGCCCCGGCACCGACGGGGCCGGAGATTGTGGTTCTCGCGAAATAATGGCGCTCGCCGATCTGGCCGTTCCGCTCCTGCAGCGTTTTCCGCCGGAGGCGGCGCACCGCCTCGCCATCGCTGCGTTGCGCGCCGGTTGGGGGCATCAGGCGCTGATTGTTGATCCGCGTCTCGCGAGCACGGTGTTTGGCCGTCAGCTTGCCCATCCGATTGGCTTGGCGGCGGGGTTTGACAAGGATGCGGTCGCGCTGAAGGGCTTGGCCGGGGTTGGGTTTTCGTTCATCGAGGCCGGCACCGTCACCCGCCGCGCCCAGCCGGGCAATCCGGCACCGCGCTTGTTCCGGCTGCATGGCGCGCAAGCGTTGATCAACCGGATGGGCTTTAATAATCATGGGATCGCGGCGTTCAAAGCAGGGTTTGCCGCCGCTGCTCGCGTGCCAGGGCGGCGCACCATGCTCGGGGCTAATCTTGGGATCAATAAAGAGGGCGCGGAACCGCTGGTCGATTATCCGTTTCTGGTTCAAGAGATTGCCGATGATGCCGATTACATCACCATCAATGTCTCCTCGCCGAATACGCCCGGCCTGCGCGATTGGCAGCGTGTGGATCGGCTCGGGGCGATTCTCGGCGCGATAACCCAGACTGTGCCGACGCATCCGCCTTTGCTGGTCAAGCTCGCGCCTGATTTGGATGAGGCGGCGCTGCCTGATCTGGTGGCCATGGCTCTTGAGCAGGGTGTTGCCGGGTTGATCATCAGTAATACCACGTTGGCGCGACCGGAGAGCCTGCGTGATGCCGCGCGCAGCGAGGCGGGCGGCCTGTCCGGCGCGCCATTGTTTAATCGCTCGACGCGCATGCTCGCGAAAATCCGTTTGCTCGCCGGGGATCGGCTGGTGCTGATCGGGGCGGGGGGCGTTGCGACACCGGCGCAAGCCTTCGCCAAGCTGCGCGCGGGGGCGCATTTGGTGCAGCTTTACACGAGCTTTGTGTATCAGGGTCCGGCGGTGATCGAGCGTATCGTTGCGGGTTTGCCGGGGTTACTTGCGCAATATGACGGCGAGCAGCTCACGGATATTATCGGGCGTGATGCGGATCGTCTGGCGGAGTTGGCACCATGAGCTTTTCCGACCTTGCCAGCGCGTATGACGGGTTCATCGTTGATCTCTGGGGTGTGGTGCATGACGGGGTGCAGCCTTATCCGGGGGTGATTGATACGTTGATTTGGTTGCGCGCGTGGCAAAAGCGCGTGGTGTTTCTCTCCAATGCGCCGCGCCGGGCTGCCGCTGTGGTGACCGCACTCGCCGCCATGGGGATCACGCCGGATTTGCATGATGGGGTGATGAGCAGTGGCGAGGCGGTGCATAGCGCCTTGCGTGATCGCACCGATCCGGCCTTTGCTGGGCTGGGTTCGCGCTTATTGCATTTGGGCCCAGCGCGGGATCGGAATTTGTTTGACGATTTGCCGTTGGTTGAGGTTGAGCGCGCGGAGCAAGCGGATTTTTTGCTGAATACCGGCCCGGATGATTTGGCGGGCGAGAGCGATCCGGCGGCTTATGATGATGTGTTGAATGCGGCCTTGGCGGCGGGCTTGCCGATGGTGTGCGCCAATCCTGACCTCGAAGTGGTGCGGGCGGGCAAGCGTATTATTTGCGCGGGCTTGCTGGCCGGGATTTATGCAGCGCGCGGCGGCGCGGTGATTACCCGTGGCAAGCCCGACCCGGCCATTTATGGCCCCACCCTCGCAATGTTGGGTACGCGGCGCCAACGCACCCTCGCGGTGGGGGATTCGCTGCGCACCGATATTGCCGGGGCGAAGGCGGCTGGGATTGATTCGGTGTTGATCCTTGCGGGTATCCACAGCTTCACGCCCGAACAGGCGCAAGCCGCTTGCGCCAGCGCCGGGCTCAGCCCTGTTGCGATTTTGCCCGCGTTCACTTGGTAGGGGTTTCGTGATAGCGCATTGGTCATGACCATTCGTGTTCGCTTCGCACCCTCGCCCACCGGCATGCTGCATATTGGCAGCGTGCGCACGGCTTTGTTCAATTTTCTGTTCGCCCGCCATCATGGCGGCGAATTTTTGCTTCGCGTGGAAGACACCGATACCGAGCGCAGCACGCCGGCGGCGACGCAGGTGATTTTTGACGTGCTCGATTGGCTCGATCTCAAGCCTGATGCGCCGGCCGTGTTTCAATCCACCCGGTATCAACGGCACCGTGAGGTTGCTGAGGCGATGGTGCGGGCGGGCACGGCCTATCGCTGTTATTGCTCGCGCGAGGAATTGGCCGAGATGCGCGCGCAGGCCGATGCGGCGAAAAAGCCGTTTCGGTATGATGGCCGTTGGCGTGATCGTGACCCGTCTGACGCCCCGCCGGGTGTGGAGCCGGTGATCCGGTTGAAGGCACCGCGCAGCGGTGAAACTTTGGTGCATGATCGGGTCAAGGGCGAGGTGCGCGTGCAAAATGCCGAACTCGATGACATGATTTTGCTGCGCTCCAATGGCGTGCCGACCTATCTGCACGCGGTGGTGGTCGATGACCATGATATGGGCATTACCCATGTGATTCGCGGCGATGATCATTTGACCAACACATTCCGCCAGGCGCAAATCTATGATGCGATGGGGTGGGCGCGGCCAGAATTTGCGCATTTGCCGCTGATCCACGGCCCGGATGGCGGCAAACTTTCGAAGCGTCACGGCGCGGTTTCGACCCTGCAATTCCGCGATGAGGGTTATCTGCCGGAGGCGCTGTGTAATTATCTGCTTCGCCTGGGGTGGGGCCATGGCGATGCGGAAATTCTCTCGCGCGATGAGCAGATCAAACTATTCGATCTGGATGGTGTGGGCCGCGGCGCCGCAAAAATGGATTA
This sequence comes from Acidiphilium sp. MT5, assembly GCF_054767495.1. NCBI lineage: Bacteria > Pseudomonadati > Pseudomonadota > Alphaproteobacteria > Acetobacterales > Acidocellaceae > Acidiphilium > Acidiphilium sp. MT5. The sequence goes on along the minus strand of NZ_BAABMR010000004.1, from coordinate 238,682 downwards.
CAAAAAACTGATCCAGGTCAATGCGGTGTGGCTTCGCGCCGCCGATCCTGCCCGCTTGACCGCGCTGACGCTGCCCCGCATCGAGGCACTGCTCGAGCGACCGCTCGATGCTATCGGGGCCGAGCGGGTGCGCGTTTTGATGCCGCGTTTACAAGAACGCGCCCGCACGCTGGCGGAACTGGCCGACTCATCGCTGTTTCTGGTGCGTGAGGTGCCGCTGCCCTTCACGCCCAAGGCTTTGGCGCTGCTCACCGAAGAGGCGCGCGATGATTTGTCGGCCTTGCTGCTGGCTTTCGCGCAGACCGATTATACCGCGCCGGCTTTGTATCAAGCGATGGTGGCGTATGCCGAGTCGGTCGAGAAAAAACTGGGCATCGTTGCGGAACCGTTGCGCGCGGCGCTCACCGGCAGCACCACCAGCTCGCCGATTGATGCGGTGATGGCAACACTGGGTCAGATCGAGGTCGAGCGTCGCGTTTTTGCCATACTGGCCGAGTGATCGCAAACAGTTGATTTAAATCAACGCGTGCTGCGGTGCGGCACCTAAAACTCCTTCGCGTTGTCGGCGCGCTTGAGCGCTGACCTGATGCGGAAGGAAATAGAGATGATGCGCAAATTATTAGCCGGGGTTGCCATGGCGTCCCTGATGGCGGTGGCGGCTCCGGCCTCGGCGCAGCTGGCGCAACCGACAGGATTTTCCAGCGGTGATTTGATGGTGCGCCTGCGGGTGGATGGCGTGTTGCCGCAAAACATGTCGAGCAATGTCTCGGCGATTGGCGGTACGGTGAGTGCTTCGAACACTGCCATTCCTGAGGTGGATTTATCGTATTTTTTCACACCAAACCTCTCGGTTGAGGCGATTGCCGGCACCTCGCGCCATAATGTGTGGGTGGATAATTCGGCGCTCGGCACGGTCAAAGTCGGGAGCGTTTGGGTGTTGCCGCCCACCGTGACGATGCAATATCATTTTGGCGGCATGGGTAATTTTGTGCCCTATGTTGGTGCGGGCGTGACGCTGATGCTGTTTTATGATCAGCACACGGCGGCGGATTTGAAGGCGCTGGGGCTGAATACCGTGACCTATCGCACCGGGATTGGCCCGGCGATTGAGGCGGGGTTTGATTACCGCCTGCGCGGCAATTGGTATGCCAATTTCGTGGTCAAGCAAACATTCGTCTCAACGCGGGCGAGCGTTGGCCATGGCACGGTGATTGCCCACACCAATCTGGACCCAACCATTGTCGGTGCGGGTGTCGGCTATCGGTTCTGACGCAGCAAGCAAAGGTGGGAGCGTGATGGGTGATGACCAATCACGCTCTCACGTCACGCTCACACGGGGGCGCGTCGTTAACGATTAAGTGCGGCCATGGCGACTTGCGGATAGCGCGTGCCGGCGGCGGTGCCCGGCGGCAAGATCCGGTTGATCGTGGCGAGATCATCGGCCGTGAGCGTCACATCCACCGCGCCGATATTTTCAGCGAGATAGGTGCGGCGCTTGGTGCCGGGGATCGGCACGATGTCCTCGCCCTGGGCCAGCACCCAGGCCAGCGCCAATTGGCTCGGCGTGCAGCCTTTTTGCGCCGCCAAATCGCGCACGGCTTCGACCAGCTTGAGATTTTTCACGAAATTCTCGCCCTGAAAGCGCGGATTATTGTGCCGCCAATCATCGGCGGCGAGATCGTCGGGCTTGGTGATCGCGCCGGTCAGAAAGCCGCGACCGAGCGGCGAGTAGGGCACGAAGCCAATGCCGAGTTCGCGCACCGTTGCCAGCAATTCGCCCTCCGGATCGCGCGTCCAGAGTGAATATTCGGTTTGCAGCGCACTGATCGGGTGGATTTTGACGGCACGGCGCAGCGTGGCGGGAGCGGCTTCGGAGAGGCCGAGATGGCGGACTTTGCCGGCTTTGACCAAATCAGCCATCGCGCCCACGGTTTCTTCAATCGGCACGTTGGGATCGACGCGGTGCTGATAATAGAGATCAATGGTCTCGATGCCGAGGCGTGACAGGCTGGCATCGCAGGCGCGCTTGACGAATTCGGGGCGACCATTGACGCCGACGCGCTGGCGATCAGCAGTGAACTCATTCCCGAATTTGGTCGCGAGGACGATTTTGCTCCGATGCGCTTTGAGGAACGGGCGGAGCAGGATTTCGTTGTCACCAAAGCCATACATGTCGGCGGTGTCAAAGAAGGTGATGCCGCGCTCAAGCGCGTGCTCCAGCGTTAAGCGGGATTCGGCATCATCCCGGCCGGCGTAGAAATCGGACATGCCCATGCAGCCAAGGCCAAGGGCAGAGACGGTCAAGCCGCCAAGTGAGCGGGTTTTCATCGGGCAGTCTCCGTGCTGGAAATTTCGAGAAAGGATGATGGAGGGGAGATGGGGCGCGTGGGGGTGCTTGGCAATGCGCGTAGAGGGAGGCAGAAGCGACTCGACAGCGTCGGGGCAACCCGCTATAGCCGCCGCTTCACCAGAACGCGGGAGGTTGAACCAGGGTTGGTTCGGCCGGTTGTACCGCGGTCTATTGGCGTTTCTCGCTCAGGCGAGGCCATCAGATTGAGGAGTATCGCCGCGTGGCGAAAAAGATTGTTGGTTATATCAAGCTGCAAATTCCGGCCGGTAAGGCCAATCCGTCACCGCCGGTTGGCCCGGCGCTCGGTCAGCGTGGTTTGAACATCATGCAGTTCTGCAAAGATTTCAACGCTGCGACCCAGGGGATGGAAGTGGGTATGCCGGTGCCGGTGGTGATTACCGCCTATGGCGATCGCACCTTTACGTTCATCACCAAGACCCCGCCGAACACCTATTTCCTCAAGAAAGCGGCGGGCATCACCAAGGGTTCGACCACGACCGGCAAGGGCGCCACGGTGGGCCGGGTGACGATGAGCCAGTTGCGCGAGATCGCGGCGACGAAAATGGTGCATATGAACGCCAATGACGTGGATGGCGCGGTGCGCATGTTGGCCGGTTCAGCCCGGTCGATGGGTCTTTCGGTGGTGGAGGGCTGATCATGGCAAAGAATAAGCGTTTGGCCAAAGCGGCCTCTGCGGTTGATCATAATAAATCCTATGCGTTGGGCGATGCGGTGGCCTTGGTGAAAACCAACGCGACGGCGAAGTTTGATGAGACGATCGAAATCTCGCTCAATCTCGGCATTGATCCGCGTCATGCCGATCAGATGGTGCGTGGCTTGATCTCGTTGCCGAATGGCACGGGCAAGACCTTGCGCGTTGGCGTGTTTGCGCGCGGTGCGAAGGCAGACGAGGCGCGTGCGGCGGGTGCTGATGTCGTGGGTGCTGATGATTTGGCTGAGGCGGTGCAGGGCGGCAAGATCGAGTTTGATCGCTGCATTGCCACCCCGGACATGATGGCGCTGGTGGGCCGTTTGGGTAAAATTCTTGGCCCGCGCGGCCTGATGCCCAACCCCAAGCTGGGCACCGTCACGATGGATGTGAAGGGTGCGGTCACGGCTGCGAAATCGGGTCAGGTGGAGTTCCGCGCCGAGAAGGCGGGGATTATCCATGCCGGTATCGGCAAGGCGAGCTTTGAGACCGAAAAGCTGGTCGAGAATGCGAAGGCCCTGGTCGATGCGATCCAGAAGGCACGCCCGACCGGCGCGAAGGGAACATATTTGCAAAAAGCAGCTTTGTCCTCGACCATGGGCCCCGGCGTGCGGGTTGATGTATCGACGCTGGCCGCTTGATTGAATTGACCAATGCGCGGCGGCGGATCCTAGGGTCTGGCGCCGTCATGAGGGTGCGCTGGTGTGAATCGGCGCATCAACCTGTCCAAGACGGCCTGTAACCCGCGAGGGTTTTAAGGGGGAAACCCGCAAGCCGGAGATGGGGTGTCGGGGCAGCAATGCTCCGGTGGTTCCAATTTCACGGACAGGCGAGCGAGCGGCCGGGATGGTCCTGGCCGCTCTGGGCAACCCGGTTTTGCACGGTCCAAACGTGCAAAGCCAAAGCGAGGAGACCGACGTGGATCGCGCAGAAAAACGTGATTTCGTCGACCAGCTTTCGACGGTGTTCGCCGAGACTTCGATGATCGTTATCACCCGTAATGACGGGTTAACGGTTGCCGATGTCACGGAGTTGCGCCGGCGGATGCGGGCGGCGGGTGCACAATATAAGGTCGCGAAAAACCGTCTGGCTCATATCGCCCTGGATGGGACCCGGTTCGACGGGATTAAGCCGCTGCTGAAAGGTCCGACCGCGCTTGCGTGGTCGCGTGACCCGGTCGCTGTGGCGAAAGCTGCCGTCGAGTTCGCCAAGACCAACGAGAAGTTCGTGCTGGTCGGTGGTGCTTTGGGAACGCAGATGCTTGATGCATCTGGCGTCAAGGCGCTTGCCGAACTGCCCTCGCTCGACGCGCTGCGCGCCAAGCTGCTTGGATTGATCCAAGCGCCGGCGACGAAGGTGGCGGGCGTGTTGCAGGCACCGGCTGGGCAGCTCGCGCGGGTCTTCGGGGCCTATGCCAAGGCGCATGACGCCACCACGGAAGAGGCGGCCTGACGGGCTTGAATTGGCGGGCGCGAATAGCGCTTGCATGGAACCACACAAACTCTCATATTAAGGACATACGAACATGGCTGATCTAGCGAAGCTGGTTGATGAACTATCGGCTCTCACCGTTCTCGAAGCGGCAGAACTCTCGAAGCTGCTCGAAGAGAAGTGGGGCGTTTCGGCTGCGGCACCGGTTGCGGTTGCGGCGGCTCCGGCTGGTGGCGGCGCGGCTGCGGCCCCGGTTGAGGAAAAGACCGAATTTGACGTCATCCTGAAGTCGGGTGGCGACAAGAAGATCAACGTCATTAAGGAAATCCGGACCATTACCGGTCTCGGTTTGAAAGAGGCGAAGGACTTGGTTGAAGGCGCACCGAAGACCGTCAAAGAGGGTGCGACCAAGGACGAAGCCGAGAAGATCAAGAAGGTTCTGGAAGAGCAGGGCGCATCTGTCGAAATCCAGTAATCCATATCCCGTTCGCGGCTCGGTGGGGCGCGGGCGGGGCTTGTTGGAGTTGAACCGGCGGGTGCCTTTTGGCGCCCGCCTGTTTGGCGTTGTGCCCCAGCATTAAGGCAATGCTGGGTCGCGTGCGGGCGAAATGTGGCGGGCCGTTCGGGCGCGCCAGCGTGGGTGCAGATCGGGATAGGGTCAAAATATGAACGTGATTATTGGTGGCACGAGCAGGCTTTCATCGGTGAACCGCAAGCGGATTCGCAAAAGCTTTGGGCGCATCCCTGAAGTCACGCCGATGCCCAATCTGATCGATGTGCAGCGGGCGAGCTATGACGCGTTTTTGCAAATGCATGTCACGCCAGATGCGCGTTCCACCACGGGCTTGCAGGAAGTCTTCAAATCGGTGTTCCCGATTGAGGATTTTACCGGCCGTGGTCGTTTGGAATTTGTCTATTACGAGCTGGAAGAGCCGAAATACGACGTTGAGGAATGCATCCAACGCGGGATGACCTATGCCGCGCCGTTGAAGGTGGTGCTGCGGTTGATCGTGTGGGATATTGACGAGGATACCGGCGCGAAGTCGATCCGCGACATCAAAGAGCAGCCTGTTTACATGGGTGATATGCCGTTGATGACCGACAATGGCACCTTCGTGGTCAATGGCACCGAGCGGGTGATTGTCAGCCAGATGCACCGCAGCCCCGGCGTGTTTTTCGATCATGACAAGGGCAAAACCCACGCATCCGGCAAGTATTTGTTCGCTGCACGGGTGATCCCGTATCGCGGTTCGTGGCTCGATTTTGAATTCGACGCCAAGGATTTGATTTATGTCCGGATTGACCGCAAGCGTAAATTGCCGGTCACCACGCTGCTCTATGCGCTCGATAGTGTGGCGACCGAGGCCCTGCGCGCGGCAAGGCTGGCCAAGGGCGAGAAGCTGGAAATTGGCGAGATCAAGGGCATGGACGCGGAAGAAATTCTGAACGCGTTCTATCGCCAAGTGGTGTTTGAGCAGGTTCGTGACACGCAGGGTGATTTGGCCTGGGCGCGACCCTTCGATGTCGAGGCGTTCCGCGGGGTGAAGCTTTCGGAAAATCTGGTCGATGCGGACACCGGTGAAATCGTCGCGAAGACCGATGAAAAACTGACCGCGCGGGCGGCACGGAAAATTGCTGAGACCACCAAGCGGGTACTGGTGGGTCGCAATGACGTGATTGGCCGCTATGTGGCGGAGGATTTGTTCGACCCGAATACCGGCGAGATTTTCGCCGATGCAGGCGATGAAATTTCCGAGGCGAAGCTGGCCGTATTCGAGGCGGCGGGGCTGGAATCGATCCCGACGCTCGCGATCGATCAATCGAACGGTCCGTGGATTCGCAACACGCTGGCGGTGGATAAAAACGCCAATCGCGATGACGCGCTGGTTGATATTTACCGGGTGATGCGCCCTGGCGAGCCGCCGACCAGCGAGACCGCCGAGGCGCTGCTGAACGGCCTGTTTTTTGACTCCGAGCGCTATGATTTGTCCTCGGTTGGCCGGGTCAAAATGAATATGCGCCTGGGCATTGAGTGTGATGACCAAATGCGGGTGCTGCGCAAAATCGATATTCTGCGCACCATTCAGATCATGTGCGAATTGAAGGACGGTCGCGGCCAGATCGACGATATTGATAATCTGGGCAATCGCCGGGTTCGCTCGGTCGGTGAGCTGATGGAAAATCAATATCGCGTTGGTCTGCTGCGCATGGAGCGGGCGATCCGCGAGCGGATGAGCTCTGTTGATATTGACGGGGTGATGCCGCATGATTTGATCAACGCCAAGCCGGCGGCGGCGGCGGTGCGGGAGTTCTTTGGCTCCTCGCAATTGAGCCAGTTTATGGATCAGACCAATCCGCTCTCGGAAGTGACCCATAAGCGCCGCCTATCGGCGTTGGGGCCGGGTGGTTTGACCCGTGAGCGCGCCGGCTTTGAGGTGCGCGACGTGCATCCGACCCATTATGGCCGGATTTGCCCGATTGAAACGCCGGAAGGGCCGAATATCGGTCTGATCAACTCGCTCGCGACCTATGCGAAGGTCAATAAATACGGCTTCATCGAAACGCCGTATCGCATGGTCAAAGACGGCAAAGTGCAGAACGAATATCGGTATCTGTCAGCGATGGAGGAGGACAAACTCACCGTCGCGCAGGCGGATGCGCCGAAGACCAGCGATGGTACATTGACCGAGGATTTGGTCTCGGTGCGCCGCAATGGCGATTTCCGGTTGGTCAAGCCAGAGGAAGTCACCGCGATTGACGTGTCACCCAAGCAGCTCGTGTCGGTTGCGGCGGCGTTGATCCCGTTCTTGGAAAATGACGACGCGAACCGCGCTTTGATGGGCTCGAACATGCAGCGCCAGGCGGTGCCGTTGATCCGCTCGGATGCGCCGTTGGTCGGCACCGGCATGGAAGCGGCGGTGGCGCGCGATTCGGGTGCGACCATTGTGGCGCGGCGCGCTGGCGTGGTCGATCAGATCGATGGTGCGCGCATCGTGGTGCGGGCCACTGGCGAGGATGGCACGACGGCCGGCGTCGATATTTATCGTCTGCGCAAATATATGCGTTCCAACCAATCGACTTGCATCAACCAGCGTCCGCTGGTGCGCGTGGGTGATCGGGTGGCTGAGGGCGAAATCATCGCGGATGGTCCGTCCACGGAGCTGGGTGAATTGGCGCTGGGCCGCAATGTTTTGTGCGCGTTCATGCCGTGGAGCGGCTATAATTTCGAAGATAGTATTCTGATTTCTGAGCGGATTGGCCGCGATGACATGTTTACCTCGATCCATATCGAGGAATTCGAGTCGATGGCGCGCGATACCAAGCTCGGCCAGGAAGAAATCACCCGCGATATCCCGAATGTCGGCGAGGAAGCCTTGCGCAACCTCGATGAGGCGGGGATCGTGTATATCGGCGCGGAGGTTAACCCCGGCGATATTTTGGTGGGCAAGGTCACGCCGAAGGGCGAAAGCCCGATGACGCCAGAGGAAAAGCTGCTCCGGGCGATTTTCGGTGAAAAAGCCTCGGACGTGCGGGATACTTCCACCAAGCTGCCGCCCGGCGTGTCCGGCACGGTGGTGGATGTGCGGGTGTTCAATCGGCGCGGGGTGGACAAGGATGAGCGCGCTTTGGCGATTGAGCGCGCCGAAATCGAGCGTCTGGCCAAAGACCGCGATGACGAGCGCGGCATTCAAGAGCGCGCCTTTATCAGCCGTCTGCGCGAAAAACTGCTCGGCCAGAAGGCCGGTGCGGGCGCCAAAGGGCTGAAAAGCGGCACCGAAATCACCGAGGACGTGCTGGCGGAAATCCCGCGTGGCGCTTGGCGCACCCTGACCGTTCAGGACGACGCGGTGATGGCCGAGATTGAGACGCTGCGGCGCGAATTCGATGCGGCGGTGCAAAAGCTGCAAAGTCGGTTCGAAAGCAAGGTCGAGAAGCTGCAGCGCGGCGATGAAATGCCGCCGGGCGTGATGAAAATGGTCAAAGTGTTCGTCGCGGTGAAGCGCAAGCTGCAGCCGGGCGACAAAATGGCCGGGCGTCATGGCAATAAGGGTGTGGTTTCCAAGGTCGTGCCGGTCGAGGATATGCCGTTCTTGGCTGATGGCACACCGGTCGATGTGGTGCTGAACCCGCTGGGCGTGCCCTCGCGCATGAATGTCGGGCAAATCCTGGAAACCCATCTGGGTTGGGCTTGCGCCAATCTTGGGCGGCAAATCGGCGAGCTGTATGATGCGTATCGTCGTGACGGCGAAGCGCGGCAGGCTTTGCTGACCAGCCTCAAGGATGTGTACGGGCTGGATATTTATAACAGCGAAATTGCCGGGATGACGGATCGCGAGCTGAACGAACTTTGCGAGAATTTGCGCAAGGGCGTGCCGATTGCGACGCCGGTGTTCGATGGGGCGCGGATTACCGACATCGAGGCGATGCTGGCAAAAGCGGGGCTTGATGTGTCCGGGCAGATGGTGCTGCGCGATGGCCGAACGGGCGAAGAGTTCGAACGCAAGGTCACGGTCGGCTATATGTACATGCTCAAGCTCGGTCACATGGTCGATGACAAGATCCATGCACGGTCGATCGGGCCGTATAGCTTGGTCACCCAGCAGCCTTTGGGTGGCAAGGCGCAGTTTGGCGGTCAGCGCTTCGGCGAAATGGAGGTCTGGGCGCTCGAGGCCTATGGCGCGGCTTACACCTTGCAGGAAATGCTGACGGTGAAATCCGATGACGTTTCTGGCCGCACCAAGGTCTATGAGGCGATTGTGCGCGAGCAGGATAATTTCGAAGCCGGCGTGCCCGAGAGTTTCAACGTGTTGACCAAGGAACTGAAAGCCCTTGGTTTGAATGTCGATCTCGATCAATCGACCCCGACCTGATCCGCTTCGGCTCTCTGATGATGAATGGCGATTCCGCCGCCGGGTTCCCGCCCGACGGCCCCGTGAAAGGGATATGAGATGAACGACCTGATGAAAATTCTTGGCCAGACTGGCCAGGCGGCGACTTTCGACCAAATTAAAATCCAAATCGCCTCACCCGAGCAAATCCGTTCCTGGTCGTTCGGCGAGATCAAGAAGCCGGAAACCATCAATTACCGCACTTTCAAGCCTGAGCGGGATGGCTTGTTCTGCGCGCGCATTTTTGGACCGATCAAGGACTATGAGTGCTTGTGCGGCAAGTATAAGCGGATGAAATTCCGTGGTATTATTTGCGAAAAATGCGGCGTGGAAGTGACGCTGGCAAAGGTTCGGCGTGAGCGTATGGGCCATATCGAGCTGGCCTCGCCGGTTGCGCATATTTGGTTCTTGAAGTCGCTGCCGAGCCGGATTGCGACGATGATGCCGGATATGTCGCTGAAAGACCTTGAGAAAGTCCTGTATTTCGAGAGCTACATCGTGCTCGATCCTTATACGACGGATCTGAAGCGCTATTCGCTGCTTTCGGAAGATGATTTATATGCCAAGCAGGATGAGTTTGGCGAAGATGGTTTCAAAGCCGGTATCGGCGCTGAGGCGATCAAGTCGATTCTGGCGCAGATTGATCTGGAATCTGAAAAAGCGACGATGCGTGCCGAATTGAAGGCCGCGACTTCTGAGGCGAAGCGCAAAAAGCTGGTGAAGCGGCTCAAGCTGGTTGAGGCGTTTTTGGCCTCCGGCACGCGGCCTGAATGGATGATTTTGGACGTGGTGCCGGTCATTCCGCCGGAATTGCGCCCGCTGGTGCCATTGGATGGTGGACGTTTTGCCACTTCGGACCTGAATGATTTGTATCGCCGGGTGATTAACCGCAATAACCGCTTGAAGCGGCTGATCGAGCTGCGGGCGCCAGACATTATTGTGCGTAACGAAAAGCGGATGCTGCAAGAATCGGTCGATGCGCTGTTTGACAATGGCCGGCGCGGTCGGGCGATTACCGGCACCAACAAGCGACCGCTGAAATCACTGTCGGATATGTTGAAGGGCAAGCAGGGCCGGTTCCGGCAGAATCTGCTGGGCAAGCGCGTCGATTATTCGGGCCGGTCGGTGATTGTGGTGGGGCCGGAGCTGAAGCTGCATCAATGCGGCTTGCCGAAGAAAATGGCGCTCGAACTGTTCAAGCCGTTCATTTACGCCAAGTTGGAAAAATACGGCCTCGCGACCACCATCAAGGCGGCCAAGCGCATGGTCGAAAAAGAACGTCCCGAAGTGTGGGATATTCTGGAAGAGGTGATTCGCGAGCATCCGGTGATGCTGAACCGCGCGCCCACCTTGCATCGCTTGGGGATTCAGGCGTTCGAGCCGATTTTGATTGAAGGCAAGGCGATCCAACTACATCCGCTGGTCTGCACCGCCTTCAACGCGGATTTTGACGGCGATCAGATGGCGGTGCATGTGCCGCTCTCGATTGAGGCGCAGCTCGAAGCGCGGGTGCTAATGATGAGCACCAACAATATTCTCAACCCGGCGAACGGCAAGCCGATCATCGTGCCGAGCCAGGATATTGTGCTCGGGCTGTATTATTTGTCGCTGGAATCGCCGCGCTTTACCCAAATCAAGGATGAGGACGCGCCGGCGTTCGGCTCGGTCGATGAAATCGAGCATGCCTTGTCGCAAGGTATCGTGCATTTGCATGACAAAATCCGGGCGCGCATCACCCGCACGCTGGCGGACGGCACCACCGTGCGCGAGCGCGTGGCGACCACGCCGGGGCGGATGCTGATCGGGCGGTTGCTGCCGGGCCATGCGGACCTTCCGTTCTCGCTGGTCAATAAACAATTGATCAAAAAGAATGTGTCGGACGTGATCGATGCGGTCTATCGCCATTGCGGTCAGAAGGAAGCAGTGATTTTCTGCGACCGTCTGATGGGGTTGGGCTTTGCCCATGCGGCGCGCGCCGGCATTTCCTTCGGCAAGGACGACATGGTGATCCCGCCGGAGAAATACGCGCTGCTGGAGAAAACCCAGGCCGAGGTGAAGGAATTCGAAACCCAGTATCATGACGGTCTGATCACGGCGGGCGAACGCTATAATAAGGTGATCGACGCGTGGACCAAGTGTAACGATGCTGTGGCTGCGGCGATGATGCGTGAAATTTCGCGTCAGGACCCCGGCAAGCCGACCAATTCGGTGTGGATGATGAGCCATTCCGGGGCGCGTGGGTCGCCAGCACAGATGCGCCAGCTCGCGGGGATGCGCGGTTTGATGGCCAAGCCGTCCGGCCAGATTATCGAGCAGCCGATTCTGTCGAACTTCAAAGAGGGTTTGACCGTTGCCGAGTATTTCAACTCGACCCATGGTGCGCGTAAGGGTTTGGCTGACACCGCGCTGAAAACCGCGAACTCGGGCTATTTGACGCGGCGTTTGGTTGACGTGGCGCAGGATAGCATCGTGGTGCAGGAAGATTGCGGCACGGAACGCGGCTTGACCGCACGATCGGTGATGGATGGCGGTGAAGTGATTTCCAGCCTGTCCGAACGCGTGTTGGGTCGGTCGGCGGCGGAAGCGGTTATCGACCCGAACGATAATAGCGTGATTGTCGAGCCGGGTGAGCTGATCGATGAAGTTGCGGCGGATCGGATCGAGAAGGCGGGCGTGGAGCAGGTGAAAATCCGCTCTGCCCTCACCTGCGAAGCGCGCATTGGTGTGTGCGCCAAATGCTATGGGCGCGATTTGGCCCGTGGCACGCCGGTCAATATCGGCGAAGCGGTTGGCGTTATCGCCGCGCAGTCGATTGGCGAGCCGGGCACCCAGCTGACCATGCGCACCTTCCATATCGGTGGCGCGGCGCAGCGCGGTGCAGAAAAATCGACGGTCGAGGCCAGCCATGACGGGACGGCCAGCATTCGCAACCGCACGATCGTGACCAACTCGTCGGGTCATCCGATTGTGATGAGCCGAAATTGCGAAATCGCGATCATCGATTCTGGCAAGCGCGAGCGCGCCCGTTTCCGCGTGCCTTATGGTGCGCGGTTGCTGACCGATGAGGGTGAGACGGTGGCGCGCGGTGCGAAGCTGGCGGAGTGGGACCCTTACACCTTGCCGATCATCACCGAGCGGGCCGGTATCGTGGAATATGCCGACCTGCTCGATGGCGTTACCTTGATCGAACGGACCGACGAAGTGACCGGCCTGACTTCCAAAGTCGTGGTTGACTATAAGCAATCAGCCAAAGGGGCGGATTTGCGGCCCCGCCTGCTGCTGAAGGATGACAAGGGCGAGATTATTCGTCTCGCGAATGGCGGTGAGGCGCGTTACTTCCTGAGTCCGGACTCGATTTTGTCGATCGAGAGTGGTGCGCAGGTGGCGGCGGGCGATGTGCTGGCCCGTATCCCGCGCGAAGGCGGCAAGACCCGCGACATTACCGGCGGTCTGCCGCGGGTGGCGGAATTGTTCGAAGCGCGCCGGCCCAAGGATCATTCGATTATCGCGGAAATCGATGGTCGTGTGGAAATCGGTAAGGATTACAAGGCCAAGCGCCGTGTCATTGTGAAGAATGACGAGACCGGCGAGGAAGCCGAGCATCTGGTGCCGAAGGGCAAGCACGTTTCGGTGCAAGAGGGCGATTATGTCCGCCGGGGCGATCCGCTGGTCGATGGGCCGCGCGTGCCGCACGATATTTTGCGGGTGATGGGCGTGGAGGCGTTGTCGGAATATCTGATCAACGAAATCCAGGAAGTCTATCGTCTGCAAGGTGTGAAGATCAACGACAAGCATATCGAAGTCGTGGTCCGGCAAATGTTGCAAAAAATGGAAATCACCGAGCCGGGGGATACGACGTTCCTGGTTGGTGAGCTGATTGATCGCATCGAGTTCGATACCGAGAATGAGGCGCGCCTAAAGGCCGATGAACGGCCAGCCCAGGGCGTGCCGGTGCTGCAAGGCATCACCAAGGCGAGCTTGCAGACCCAAAGCTTTATCTCGGCGGCCTCGTTCCAAGAGACCACCCGGGTGCTCACCGAGGCGGCGACAGCCGGCAAGGTGGATAGTCTGGTGGGCTTGAAGGAGAACGTGATCGTCGGTCGCCTGATCCCCGCGGGAACCGGCAGTGTGATGAGCCGGATGCGCGCGATTGCGGCAGGACGTGATAAAACCCGCCTGGCGGAGACCCGCCCGGCTTTGCCAGGACGCAGCGCTGCTGAGTAATTTCGAGTCATAGCAGCAATGCAGCAAATCAAACGCCGACATCCGCAAAGATGTCGGCGTTTTCTTATTCGAAACACCAAACTGGCTTGACTTGCTTTGAAGCTGCCCGTAAGGGTGCGCCTTCAGCGAAGACGCGGTTCGTCCGGTCGCGCTGCTCTCGATGTCTCAAGCTTGCGGTGCCGCTGGTGTTTTGCTCCAGCTTAGGTCGCAAGTAAGGGTAGTCCGCAAACAGGGGTGAGCCTCTGGTTGCGGTATTTTGTATGAGCAGCCGGTTGCATGAGCCCGCCGGCCGAACAAAGGATTGATGATGCCGACGACGAACCAAATGATCGCCAATGGGCGTGAAGCACGACCGAAGCGCAACAAGGTGCCCGCGTTGCAAGGCTGCCCGCAAAAGCGCGGCGTTTGCACGCGCGTGTATACGGTGACGCCGAAGAAGCCGAACTCAGCTTTACGTAAGGTTGCCAAGGTGCGCCTTACCAACGGCTTTGAGGTGGTGAGCTATATTCCCGGTGAAGGCCATAATTTGCAGGAGCACTCGGTGGTCCTGATCCGTGGCGGCCGCGTGAAGGATTTGCCGGGCGTGCGTTATCACATCCTGCGTGGCGTGCTCGACACCCAGGGCATCGCCAAACGCCGTCAGCGCCGGTCGCTGTATGGCGCGAAGCGTCCGAAGTAAGGAGATCAGCAGTGAGCAGACGTCACCGCGCGGTCAAGCGCGAGGTTTTGCCGGATCCGAAATTCGGCGACACCGTTATTAGTCGTTTCATGAATGTGCTCATGTATGACGGCAAAAAATCCGCTGCCGAGTCCATTGTTTATGGGGCTTTGGATAGTCTGAAGCGCCGTGGCGGTCAGAATGCCGATCCGGTGCGGATGTTTCATGAGGCGCTGGACAACGTGAAGCCGGCGATTGAAGTGCGGTCTCGTCGTGTCGGCGGCGCGACCTATCAGGTCCCGGTCGAAGTGCGGACCGAGCGGCGTCAGGCGCTGGCGATCCGCTGGATCATTGATGCAGCGCGCAAGCGCGGCGAGCACACGATGGAGGATCGTCTCTCCAACGAACTGCTGGATGCGGTGAATAACCGTGGTGCGGCGGTGAAGAAGCGCGAAGATACGCATCGGATGGCCGAAGCCAACAAGGCTTTCAGCCATTACCGCTGGTAAGTCGCAGAGTTAGTCGAACCGGTTCCAACATTTTCCGTATCGGTTTCGATGCGGTCCAAGCTACGTCACGGAGATCATCATGGCTAAGGCAAAATTCGAACGTAACAAACCACACTGCAACATTGGCACGATCGGCCACGTCGATCATGGCAAGACGTCGCTCACCGCGGCCATCACCAAAGTGTTGGCCAAGTCCGGTGGCGCCACGTTCCGCGCCTACGACAGCATCGATGCGGCTCCTGAAGAGCGCGCCCGTGGCATCACGATCGCGACGGCGCACGTCGAATATGAGACCGCCAATCGCCACTATGCTCACGTCGATTGCCCCGGCCACGCTGACTATGTGAAGAACATGATCACTGGCGCTGCGCAGATGGACGGCGCGATCCTGGTGGTCTCCGCCGCTGATGGCCCGATGCCGCAGACCCGCGAGCATATTCTGCTCGCCCGTCAGGTTGGCGTGCCGGCGCTGGTGGTGTTCCTGAACAAGATGGACATGGCTGACCCTGATCTGGTCGAGCTGGTCGAGATGGAAGTGCGCGAATTGCTGAGCAAGTATGATTTCCCTGGCGATGATATCCCCATCATCAAGGGTTCGGCCTTGTGCGCGCTGGAAGACAAGCAGCCGGAGATTGGTGAGCAGGCCGTGCTCGAACTGATGGCGGCGGTGGATTCGTACATTCCGCAGCCGGAGCGCGCCAAGGACAAGCCGTTCCTGATGCCGGTTGAAGACGTGTTCTCGATCTCGGGTCGTGGCACGGTGGTTACGGGTCGCGTTGAGCGCGGCATTGTGAAAACCGGCGACGAAGTTGAAATCGTGGGCTTGAAGCCGACGGTGAAGACCATCGTGACCGGCGTGGAAATGTTCCGCAAGCTGCTCGATCAGGGTGAAGCCGGCGATAATATCGGCGCGCTGCTGCGCGGCACCAAGCGTGAAGACGTTGAGCGTGGCCAGGTTCTGGCGGCGCCGGGTTCGATCACGCCGCACACCAATTTCGGCGGTCAGGCTTATATTCTGACCAAGGAAGAAGGTGGCCGCCATACGCCGTTCTTCAGCAACTACCGACCGCAATTCTATTTCCGCACCACCGACGTGACCGGCGTGGTCACCTTGCCGGAAGGTGTTGAGATGGTGGTGCCGGGCGATAACGTGACGATCTCGGTCGAGCTGATTGCCCCGATCGCGATGGATGAAGGCTTGCGCTTCGCCATTCGTGAAGGCGGGCGGACCGTTGGTTCGGGCGTCGTTGCAAAGATCACGAAGTAAGTTGGTAGAGTTTGGGCTTGTCCTTCGGGGCAAGCCTGAGCGCTGGAAGAATGACAGGTAAGACGATGGATAGTCAGAACATTCGCATTCGCCTCAAGGCTTATGATCACCGCGTGCTCGATAACAGCACCAAAGAGATCGTGAACACGGCGAAGCGCACCGGCGCTCAGGTGCGGGGCCCGATCCCGCTGCCGACTCATATTGAGCGGTTCACGGTGAACCGTTCGCCGCATGTCGATAAAAAGAGCCGCGAGCAGTTCGAGATTCGGACCCATCGCCGCTTGCTCGATATTGTCGAACCGACGGCTCAGACGGTCGATGCTTTGATGAAGCTCGATTTGGCTGCCGGCGTCGATGTTGAGATCAAGATCTAAGAATAATTCTGGAAGTAATGTGATGCGTACCGGTGTAATCGCGAAAAAGCTGGGTATGACCCGGTTGTTCAAGGATGACGGCACCCATGTGCCGGTCACCGTGCTGCACATGGATGACGTGCGGGTGGTGGCGGCAAAGACCGTCGAGTCGGACGGCTATGTGTCGGTGCAGCTTGGCTATGGCCACGCGAAGACGAAAAACGTGACCAGGCCCAACAAGGGCCATTTCGCGAAGGCGAAGGTGGAGCCGGCGATGAAGCTGGTCGAATTCCGGGTGGCTGACGACGCGATTTTGGAGCCAGGGCAAGTTTTGTCGCCGGCGCATTTCGTGGTTGGCCAGAAAGTTGACGTTGCGGGCATCAGCAAGGGTAAGGGCTTTGCCGGCGGCATGAAGCGCTGGAATTTTGCCGGTCTCGAAGCCTCGCATGGTGTGTCGATCAGCCATCGTAGCTTGGGATCGACCGGTAATCGTCAGGATCCGGGCAAGACCTTCAAGAACAAGAAAATGGCGGGTCATTTGGGTGATAAACGGATCACCACAATGAATCTCGAAATCGCCGGGATTGATGAGGCGCGCGGCCTGTTGATGATCAAGGGTGCCGTGCCGGGTGCAAAACAAGGCTATGTGTTGGTCCGTGACGCGATCAAGCGTGCCCGTCCGGCTGATGCGGCGTATCCCGCTGCGTTGAAGGCGTAAGGAGAATCGTGATGGAAATCGACGTCACAACGCTGGATGCAGCGCAAGCGGGCAAAGCGATTTTGCCGGAAGCTTATTTCGGCGCCCGTCCGCGCCCTGATATCATGGCTCGCGTGGTGCATTGGCAACTCGCCAAGCGCCGGGCTGGCACGCATAAAACCAAGGGCATGGGCGAGGTGCAGGGCACCACGAAAAAGCCGTTCCGCCAAAAAGGGACAGGTAGTGCGCGTCAAGGCAGTTTGCGCGCGCCACAATTTCGCACCGGTGGCGTGGTTCACGGCCCCGTCGTGCGCGATCACGGTTACTCGCTGAATAAAAAGGTTCGTCGCCTTGGGTTGATTTCGGCCCTGTCGCAAAAAGCGCGCGATGGCAAGCTGATCGTGCTCGATACCGTGGCAGGTGTCTCGAAGACCAGCGAACTGAATGGCAAGCTGAAAAAGCTCGGTTGGGGCAAGACTTTGGTGGTCGATCACGTGGTCGATGAAGGTTTTGCCCGCGCCAGCCGTAACATTATCGGCATCGACGTGCTGCCGGTGGTGGGTGCCAATGTCTATGACATTTTGCATCACGATGTTCTGGTGATCACCCGCGCCGGCCTCGAAGGCTTGACCGCGCGCCTCGATGGCAAGCCAGTTGCCGCAGGCACGAGCGCTGCAGGAGACGCCGCATGAGCAACACGGCACAACTCGATAGCAAGCCGGGTGCCAAAAAAGCCAAACCGGCACCGCGTGGCAATAAGCCCGCGCCGGGCTTGGTCATCGCCCGCGAGAAAATGTTCGATATTATTCGCGGCCCGGTGATTACCGAGAAATCAACTTCGTTGTCTGAGCGCAACCAGGTTGTGTTCAAGGTCTCGCTTGAGGCAACGAAGCCGATGATCAAGGCTGCGGTTGAGGGTTTGTTTGGGGTCAAGGTGCTCGGCGTGAATACGCTGGTGCAAAAGGGCAAGACCAAGCAGTTCAAAGGGCGTCCGGGCGTGCGTTCGGATGTGAAAAAAGCGTTCGTGACGCTGGCCGAAGGTCAGTCGATCGATTTCACAGCGCGTCTGGCGTGAGGCAGGGCTGACACATGGCACTTAAGCATTTCAAACCGGTCACGGCCAGCCTTCGCGGCACCGTTCTGATCGAGCGGAGCGAGTTGTGGAAAGGCAAGCCGGTCAAGGGATTGACCGAAGGCAAGCATTCCACGGGCGGGCGCAATAATCATGGTCGCACCACGAGCTATTTCCGGGGGGGTGGACATAAGCGCACTTACCGCATCGTGGATTTCAAGCGCCGGAAGCATGGCGTTGCCGCCGTGGTGGAGCGCTTGGAATATGACCCGAACCGTTCAGCGTTTTTGGCGCTGCTGAAATATGCCGATGGTGAGCTGGCCTATATTTTGGCGCCGCAACGTCTGAAAGTCGGCGATGAGGTGGTTTCCGGCGTGAAGGTCGATATCAAGCCGGGCAACGCGATGCCGCTGGCGGCGATTCCGGTTGGTACAATCATCCATAATATCGAGTTGAAGGCGGGCGCCGGTGGCAAAATGGCGCGTTCGGCGGGCACATTTGCTCAGCTCGTCGGCAAGGATCAGGGTTACGCCCAGGTCAAGCTGATGTCGGGCGAGCTGCGCTTGATCCGTGGTGAGTGCATGGCCTCGATTGGTGCGGTGTCAAATCCGGATCACTCGAACCAGCAGCTTGGCAAGGCTGGTCGTAATCGTTGGTTGGGTCGTCGTCCGCATAACCGTGGTGTGTCGATGAACCCGGTCGATCACCCGCTGGGTGGTGGTGAAGGCCGCACGTCCGGTGGTCGTCATCCGGTCACGCCGTGGGGCAAACCGACGAAGGGCTACAAAACGCGCGGCAATAAGCGGACGGATGATCTCATTATCCGTCGCCGCAAGAGCGGAAAGGGCTAATCATGGCACGCTCAGTATGGAAAGGCCCGTTCGTGGACGGGTATTTGTTGGGCAAGGCGGAGGCATCACGGGCGTCCGGTCGCAACGAGATTATCAAAATCTGGTCGCGCCGCTCGACGATTCTGCCGCAATTCGTGGGCCTCACCTTCGGGGTCTATAATGGCAAGAAATTCCTGCCGGTGCAGGTGAACGAAAATATGGTGGGTCATAAATTCGGGGAGTTCTCGCCAACCCGCACATTCTCCGGCCACGCGGCCGATAAAAAGGCGAAGCGAGGCTAAGATGAGCAAACCCAATCACCCCCGCATGTTGGCGGAAACCGAGTCGGAAGCCGTGCTGCGCAATATCCGCGTCAGCCCGCGCAAGCTGAATTTGGTCGCGGCGTCGATCCGTAATTTGCCGGCGGGCAGCGCGCTGTCGTCGCTGACCTTCAGTAAACGACGCATTGCCCAGCAGGTCAAAAAGGTGCTGGAAAGCGCCATCGCGAATGCTGAGAATAACCATCAGCTCGATGTTGATCGTTTGGTGGTCACGACAGCGGATGTTGGCCGTGGCGTGGTGATGCGCCGGTTCCAGGCGCGTGGCCGTGGTAAGGCGGCGCGGGTGGAAAAATGGTTCAGCCATTTACGGATCGTGGTTGCCGAGCGCGATATTCTCACCAAAGCCGAGCGGCGTGCCGCCGGGCGCAAGCGCCCTGGTGCGGCAACGGCCAAGGCTGCTGCAGCTCAACCCGCCGAAACGATAGGGGCGCAAGCGTAATGGGTCACAAGGTTAATCCGATCGGGCTTCGGCTCGGCATCAACCGCACCTGGGATAGTCGCTGGTATGCCGGCACAGACTATGCGGCGCTGTTGCATGACGATCTTAAATTGCGTGAGTTTTTGCGCAAGCGTCTGTCCGGCGCGGGCATTTCGAAAGTCATCATTGAGCGTCCCGGCAAGAAGCCGCGCGTCACCATTTACGCCGCCCGTCCGGGCGTGGTGATCGGCAAAAAAGGCCAAGACATTGATGCGCTGAAAAAAGAACTATCGACGATGGCAAAGGCGGATGTTTCGCTGAACATTGTTGAAATTCGCAAGCCGGAAATCGACGCGACTTTGGTGGCCGAAAACATTGCCCAGCAGCTTGAACGCCGGGTTGCGTTCCGCCGGGCCATGAAGCGTGCGGTGCAGTCGGCCATGCGGTTGGGTGCGCAAGGGATTCGGATCAATTGCGGTGGCCGCCTTGGTGGCGCTGAAATTGCGCGCGCTGAGTGGTATCGCGAAGGCCGGGTGCCGTTGCATACGCTGCGTGCCGACATTGATTACGGGATCGCGACCGCCATGACCACTTATGGCACATGCGGCGTGAAGGTTTGGATCTTTAAGGGCGAGATCATGGCGCATGATCCGATGGCGCAAGATCGTCGTGCCGCCGAACAGGCGCCGCAGCGCTGAGGAGATAGGATATGTTGTCACCCAAGCGCACAAAGTTTCGCAAAGCCCATAAAGGCCGCATTCACGGCCTAGCCAAGGGGAATACGCAACTTAATTTTGGCGCCTATGGCCTGAAGGCCTTGGAGCCGGAGCGGATTACAGCCCGTCAGATCGAGGCGGCTCGCCGGGCGATCACGCGTCAAATGAAGCGTGCTGGCCGCGTGTGGATCCGGATTTTCCCGGATTTGCCGGTCTCCACCAAGCCGGCGGAAGTCCGTATGGGTTCGGGTAAAGGTAGCCCTGAGTTTTGGGTTGCCCGCGTCCATCCGGGCCGGATCATGTTTGAGATCGACGGCGTTGCAGAGCCGATTGCGCGCGAAGCGCTCACGCTCGGCGCGGCGAAGCTGCCGATTCGCACCAAAATTGTTACCCGGATCGGGGAGTCCTGACATGAGCAAGGGCGAGATGAACAAAGCCATCGATATTCGGGTGAAAACCCCCGATGAGGTCGAGGCGTTGTTGCTGGATCTGAAGCGCGAGCAGTTGAATCTGCGCTTTCAGCGGGCAACCGGCCAGCAAGAGAATACCAGCCAGATTCGCAAGGTTCGGCGATCGGTTGCGCGAGTGAAGACCATTTTGGCCGAGCGTGCGCGCTCGACCGTGAAGGCTTGAGGGGTTCGATCGATGCCGAAACGCGTCCTGACAGGGCGGGTCGTGAGCGACAAAATGGACAAGACCGTCACGGTTCTTGTCGAGCGTCGCGTCATGCATCCGCTGTATAAGAAGTTTATTCGCCGCTCCAAGAAATATGCGGCGCATGATGAGGCCAATATTTGCGCCATTGGCGATCAGGTTCGCATTGAAGAATGCGCGCCGATCAGCAAGCGCAAGACCTGGACGGTCACTGAGCGGAACGGCGCGGCGCTGGTTGCTCAGCCTGACGCCGCATCACAGGGAGCCTGACATGATTATCGTCGAATCCAATCTGGACGTTGCCGATAATTCCGGGGCTCGCCGGGTCCAATGCATTAAGGTGTTGGGCGGCTCGAAGCGTAAGACCGCTTCAGTTGGCGATGTCATCGTGGTGTCGGTGAAAGACGCGATCCCGCGCGGCAAGGTGAAAAAGGGCGACGTGCATCAAGCCGTCATCGTCCGCACCGCCTATGGCGTGCGCCGGGCTGATGGCAGCGTGATCCGGTTCGATCGGAATGCTGCGGTGCTCATCAATAAACAGATGGAGCCGATCGGCACGCGTATCTTTGGGCCGGTGACCCGTGAATTGCGTGCGCGCAAATTCATGAAAATCATTTCTCTTGCGCCGGAGGTGCTGTGACATGGCGGCACGTATTCGTAAGGGCGACAAAGTCGTGGTGATCTCGGGCGCCGATAAGGGCCGCCAGGGTGAGGTTTTGCGGGTGATTCCGTCAGCCAACCGTGCCGTTGTGCAGGGTATTGCGTTGGCGAAGCACCATACCAAGCCGAAGGGCATGGGTGAGCCTGGCGGCATTATCGAGCGCGAGCGCGCGATCGATTTGTCGAACGTGGCGTTGATCGATCCGGAGTCTGGCAAGCCAACCCGGGTTGGTTTCCGCACCCTTGAGGATGGTCGCAAGGTTCGAGTTGCTCGTCGGAGCGACTCGGTGATTGACGGCTGAAGGTGACAGTGATGAGCGAGACACGTGAAGTAACCCGGCTACGGGCCCATTATGAGACGGTGGTGAAGCCAGCCTTGCAAAAGGAATTCGGCTACACCAACCCGATGCAGGTGCCGAAGCTGGAGAAAATCGTCATCAATATGGGTGTCGGTGAAGCGGCTGCGGACCAAAAAAAGTTGGATGCGGCGGTCGCGGAACTCACTTTGATTGCCGGGCAAAAACCGGTGAAGACGGTCGCGAAGAAGGCGATCGCGGGCTTCAAAATCCGCGAGGGCTTGCCGATTGGCTGTAAGGTGACGCTGCGCCGTGAGCGCATGTATGAATTTCTCGACCGTCTGGTCACTATTGCATTGCCGCGCGTGCGCGATTTTCGCGGGTTGCCGGCAGGTAAAGGGTTTGATGGGCGCGGAAATTTTGCCATGGGTCTCAAGGAACAGATGGTTTTCCCTGAAATTGCCTATGACAAGGTGGACGCAACGCGCGGCATGGACATCGTGTTCGTGACCACCGCGCGCAGCGATGCTGAGGCCAAGGCCCTGCTCAAGGGTTTTGACCTGCCTTTCGCATCTTGAGCGGTAAGTTTTGAGTTTTTCGACAGAGATACACGCGTTTATGGAAAACCGCCGGGTGATGCCGGCAGGTTCCGGAGGATAGAAACGATGGCGAAGACCTCTCAGGTCAATCGGAATAATATGCGGGCGAAGATGGCCAAGCGCGATGCCGGCAAGCGTGCCGCGTTGAAGGCGATTGTCATGGATCGCACGTTGCCGGTCGAAGATCGGTTCGATGCGACGTTGAAACTCGCTCAGCTCCCGCGCAATGGCGCGAAGGGCCGGGTGCGGTTGCGTTGCGAATTGACCGGGCGTTCGCGCGGCAATTATCGGAAATTCAAACTATGCCGCATCGCGTTGCGTGATCTTGCCAGTGCTGGGCAGATTCCCGGCATGGTCAAGGCAAGCTGGTAAGCGAGGATCTGCAATGTCGATGTCCGATCCCTTGGGTGACATGCTCACCCGTATCCGTAACGCCCAGCGGGCCCGTCAGGCGGCATGTGTTGCGCCGGCGTCCCATCTGCGCGCGAATGTGCTTGATGTGTTGAAGCGCGAAGGTTTTATTCGCGGTTTCGCCAAGGAGGAGCTGCGCCCCGGCGTGGCTCAGTTCCGGATCGAGCTGAAATATAACGAAGGCGAGCCGGTGATTAAGGAAATCCACCGCGTGTCGCGTCCGGGCCGGCGGGTTTATTCCAAAATCCGCGAGTTGCCGCGCGTCTATGCCGGGTTGGGGGTGTCGATCCTGTCAACCCCGCGTGGCGTGATGAGTGATGTTGAAGCGCGCGCCGCCAATGTTGGTGGCGAAGTGCTGTGCCGGGTCTTCTAAGGAGCGATCGAGATGTCACGGGTTGGTAAATATCCGGTCGAAATCCCGAAAGGGGTTGATGTCAGCATCGCGAGTGGCGTGCTGACCGCGAAGGGCAAGTTGGGCGTTCTCACAACGCCGATCCATGATGCGGTCGAGGCAAAGATTGAGGATGGTAAATTCTCGGTCAAGCCGCGCGGCAATGAGCGCATGGGCCGGATGATGTGGGGCACCACCCGGGCGGTGGTGGCCAACATGGTTAAAGGTGTGTCCGAAGGGTATGCCAAGACCATGGAAATCACCGGCACCGGTTTTCGTGCTGCTGTGACGGGTCCGAATTTGGTGATGAATCTTGGGTTTTCGCATGATGTGGTGTTCCCGGTTCCCGAGGGCATCAAGATCAGCTGCGAAAAACCGACATTGATCAAGATCGAAGGTGTCGACAAGCGTTTGGTCGGTCAGGTCGCCGCTGAAATCCGCGCCTATCGTCCGCCTGAGCCTTACAAGGGCAAGGGCGTGAAATTTGTGGGCGAGGCGATCCGGCGCAAGGAAGGCAAAAAGAAATGATGGGTTCAACTCGCGACAAGGAAGCGCGTCGTCGGCTGCGGCTGCGCTATCAACTCCGCAAAAAATCTGGTGGGCGCCCGCGCTTGTCGGTATTTCGGTCTGGCAAGCATATTTATGCGCAAGTGATCGACGATACCGCTGGTCGCACCTTGGCGGCAGCGTCGTCGCTCGATGCGGGGTTGCGCACGGAATTGCGCACCGGTGCTGATCGGGAAGCGGCGGCTGCGGTGGGCAAGCTGGTGGCCGAACGCGCGAAGGCGGCTGGGGTCACCCAAGTCGTGTTTGATCGCGGCGCCTATATTTATCATGGTCGGGTCAAGGCCCTGGCTGAAGCCGCTCGCGAGAGCGGGCTTGATTTCTAAGGAGTAGGGCATGGCACGGGAACCACGCGACGGGCGGGGCGAAGGTCGGGGTCGTGAACGCGAGCGCGACCGCGATGGCGATGAGCTGATCGATAAGTTGGTGACCATCAACCGCGTCGCCAAAGTGGTTAAGGGCGGTCGTCGTTTCGCCTTTGCAGCATTGGTGGTGGTCGGTGATCAAAAGGGCCGCGTTGGCTACGGTGCGGGCAAGGCGCGCGAAGTGCCGGAAGCGATCCGCAAAGCGACTGAGCGCGCCAAGCGCGGCATGATCCGCGTGCCGATGCGCGAGGGCCGCACCTTGCACCACGATGTCGAAGGCAGCTTCGGCGCTGGTCATGTCGTGTTGCGCGCGGCACCGGCAGGCACCGGGATTATTGCCGGCGGGCCGATGCGTGCGGTATTCGAGACGCTGGGCATTGGCGATGTCGTCGCCAAGTCGCTCGGCAGCCGCAATCCGCACAACATGGTGAAAGCCACGTTCGATGCGCTGACCAATTGTGCCAGCCCGCGTTCGGTTGCGGCGCGTCGTGGCAAAAAAGTCGCCGATTTGTTCGGCAAGCGCGACAAGGAGACCCACGTCGATGCCTGATATTTTTGAGCCGATGGCCGGCAAGCGGGTGAAGGTCACTCAAACCGGCTCGCCGATTGGGCGCAGGCCGGGTCAGCGCGAGACGCTGATTGGTCTTGGGCTGCGCCGCATGCATGCAAGCCGTGAACTCACGGCGACACCGGAAGTGCTGGGCCGGGTGCGCAAGGTCGCGCATCTGCTCAAGGTCGAGGAACTGGCGTAATGAAACTGAACGAACTGCGTGATAATCCTGGTTCACGGCTGAAATCCAAGCGGCTGGGCCGTGGCATTGGCTCCGGTAAGGGCAAGACGTCCGGTAAGGGTGTTAAGGGTCAGAAGGCACGCGAAGGCGTTTCGCTCAACGGGTTCGAGGGCGGTCAGCTGCCGATTTATCGCCGGTTGCCGAAGCGTGGCTTCAATAATCGCAATCGCAAGGAATTTGCGGCGGTCAATCTCGGCAAGCTTGAGGCCGCGATTGAGGCTGGTAAGATTGATGCGGGGCAGCCGATCACCGAAGCCGTGTTGCGGGCGGCGGGCCTGTATGGTGGCAAGAAGGTGGACGGTGTTCGTTTGCTGGCACGCGGCGAAATCACCCGTAAAGTCACCATCGAAGTTTCTGGCGCTTCAGCCAGTGCGATCGCCGCGATTGAGCAGGCCGGCGGTTCGGTAACGACGCGCATTGCAGCCAAGGCGACTGAGGCTGCAGCCTGAGCCTCTTGCCGTGACGCGGTTTGCGCCACATGATAGTCATCGAGCGGCGCCGAAATAGGTTGCGTTCAGCAATCTGCTCGGCGCCGTTGATGTTTGTGCGGTCCGACCGCGTGAGCGGCGGGTAAATGTTCAGGAGAAGTCCATGGCGTCGGCGGCAGAGCAACTTGCCTCGAGTATGAATCTCGGCAGCTTCGCGAAAGCGACCGAGCTCAAGCAGCGTATCTGGTTCACGCTCGGTGCGTTGATTGTGTTTCGTCTGGGCACCTATATCCCGGTCCCCGGCATCGATGCTACGGTGATGACGCATCTGATGGCGCAAAATGGTGGCGGCGTGTTGGGCATGTTCAACATGTTCACCGGTGGTGCGCTGGGGCGGATGACGGTGTTTGCCTTGAACATCATGCCGTATATTTCGGCCTCGATCATCATGCAGCTAATGCAGGCGGCGGTTCCAAGCTTGGAGACCCTTAAAAAGGAGGGGCAATCCGGCCAGCAAAAGATTAATCAATACACGCGCTACCTGACGGTGCTGATTGCCTTGGTGCAATCCTATGGCATTTCCATCGGGCTTGAGAGTTTGCACAGCTCGGTTGGCCCTGCCGTGGTCGATCCCGGGCCGTTTTTCATTTTTACCACGGTGATTACGCTGGTCGGTGGCACCGTGTTCCTGATGTGGCTGGGCGAGCAAATCACCGCGCGCGGCATTGGCAATGGCTCCAGCTTGATCATTTTCTCCGGTATCGTCGCGGCGTTGCCGGGCGCGGTTGCGGGGATTTTGCAACTCGGTGCGACCGGCGCGCTATCCACGGTGTTCGTCATCGGCTTTTTCGTGGTGTCGCTGCTGGTGATCGCCTTCGTCGTGTTTATGGAGCGCGCCCAGCGGCGGGTGCTGGTGCAATATCCCAAACGCCAAGTGGGTAGCCGGATGTTTGGCGGCGATTCGTCGCATTTGCCGATGAAAGTGAACACGTCGGGGGTGATTCCGCCGATTTTTGCAAGCTCGCTGCTCTTGATCCCGGCCACAATCATCGGCTTCTCTAAAGGCACCGGCCCCGGCTGGCTGCAATTTCTGGCGCGCCAGCTTTCGCATGGCCAGCCTGGCTATATGATTTTATATGCCGCGTTGATCATCTTTTTCTCCTATTTCTATACGGCGGTGGTCTTCAATCCGGAGGAAACGGCCGATAA
Source organism: Acidiphilium sp. MT5 (assembly GCF_054767495.1). NCBI lineage: Bacteria > Pseudomonadati > Pseudomonadota > Alphaproteobacteria > Acetobacterales > Acidocellaceae > Acidiphilium > Acidiphilium sp. MT5. Next base: position 211,850 of record NZ_BAABMR010000004.1, on the reverse strand, counting down.
TCTGAAAAAATATGGTGGTTTCGTGCCCGGCATTCGGCCAGGCGCCAACACGGCAAAATATTTTGACACGGTGCTAACGCGGCTGACCACCATCGGCGCGATTTATCTGTGCATCGTCTGTTTGATCCCAGAGTTTCTTATTGGCGAATATGATATTCCGTTCTACTTTGGCGGCACATCGTTGCTCATTATCGTTTCGGTGACCATGGATACGGTCGCCCAAGTACAGTCCCATCTGCTGGCACATCAGTATGAGGGGCTGATTCGAAAAGGCAGAGGAAGGACACGCGGTCGATGAATATTCTTTTGGTAGGGCCGCCGGGGGCGGGTAAAGGCACCCAGGCGAAAATTTTAGAGGATCGCTATCACGCCAAGCATATTGCAACCGGTGATATGCTCCGTGCCGAAGTGGCCGGGGGCACGCCGATTGGTCTGGAAGCCAAGGCGGTGATGGATGCCGGGCAATTGGTTTCCGATGATATTTTGATCCGCATGCTGGGGGCGCGTTTAGCCCAGCCGGATTGCGCACATGGCATGATACTCGATGGTTTTCCGCGCACCGTGCCGCAAGCCGAAGCGCTGAACGATCTGCTCGCCGCCTCACACCGGCATTTAGACGCGGTGATCGTGCTCGAAGTGGATGAGGAGGCGTTGGTCGCCCGGATTTCCGGACGGTTTGCCTGTGCAAAATGCGGCGCTGGCTATCATCGCAGTTTTCACCCGACGGCCAAAGAAGGTGTCTGCGACAAGTGCGGAAGCCACGAATTCACCCATCGCCCAGACGATAACCCGGACGTCGTGCGGCGTCGGCTCGCCGCCTATCGGGAGCAGACCGCGCCGATCTTGCCGTTCTACACGGCGCGCGGCCTTGTTCATACGCTTGATGGCATGGCGCCGATGGAGGAGGTTACCGCTGCGATCGAAAAAATCCTTCGTCAGGTCGGTATTGCGGTGCCCGCATAGGTCATCACGAAAAATTGATATCGTTCGATTGACTCTGTTCCCCCCGAGCGATAATGACACTCAACGGCGCCCCTTCACGGGGGTGCTGCGCTTTCCATCAGTTTTGCGATAATCCGAATGGGCGTTCATTCGCGCCCATCAGGTGTTTGCAGTGCGGTTGGAGTTTCGTTTAACCCGATCACCGATCCCGACGCGGCGCGGCCGCCCGAGAACTAGGAGTTGCAAGCGTGGCGCGTATTGCCGGCGTAAATATCCCTTCGAATAAGCGCGTGCTGATCAGCCTGCGCTATATATATGGCGTTGGTCCCAGCAAGGCTCGTGAAATTTGCACGACGCTCGGTATCCCGGATGAGAAGCGGGTTAACCAGCTTTCGGACGACGAGATCATGAAAATCCGCGAATTGATCGACCGTGATTACCGCGTCGAAGGTGATTTGCGGCGCGAAGTCGCGATGAACGTCAAGCGGCTGGTCGATCTCGGATGCTATCGCGGCCTGCGTCATCGCAAGGGCCTGCCGGTCCGCGGTCAGCGCACGCACACCAATGCACGCACGCGCAAGGGCAAGGCTGTGGCCATTGCTGGCAAAAAGAAGGTGACCCGCTAAGGGTTAGTTTTTTCGTTCGCCAGTTTTTCGGTTGCCGGAACCACTCCGGATGGATTTCGGGGCGGGCTCAAGGGGCCGCCCTCTTTAACAGACACAGGATTTTTCATGGCCAAGCCAGCCACCACTCGCCCCCGCCGCAAAGAGCGCAAAAACATCAGCTCCGGCGTCGCTCATGTGCTCGCCAGCTTCAATAATACGATGGTGACCATCACCGACGCGCAAGGCAATGCTATTTCATGGTCGTCCGCCGGAAGCCAAGGCTTCAAAGGCAGCCGTAAATCGACGCCGTATGCTGCTCAGGTTGCGGCTGAAGATGCTGGCCGCAAAGCACGTGAGCACGGTATGGAAGCGCTCGAGATCGAGGTGAGTGGCCCCGGTGCCGGGCGGGAAAGCGCCTTGCGGGCGCTGCAGTCGGTCGGGTTTTCCATTTCGGCCATCCGCGACCTGACGCCGATCCCGCATAATGGTTGTCGCGCGCGCAAGCGTCGTCGCGTCTAATTGGTTTTCGGCCATTGGTCCGGGTGCAAATCCGGTTTCGATGGTAGCTGCGAATGTTTGAATGGCTGGGGTCTTGGTCGACAACGCCCGAGCGGAGGATTTGACGGTGAGAGACACGCATCTGATTTTACAGCGCAACTGGCAATCGTTGCGCAAGCCAGATCGGCTCGAGATCGAGCCGGGTAACGATGGTTCGCGCAGCGCCACCATTGTCGCAGAGCCGCTGGAGCGCGGCTATGGCGCGACGCTCGGCAATGCGTTGCGTCGTATCTTGCTGTCGTCCCTGCAGGGCGCTGCGGTGACGGCGGTGCGTATCGATGGCGTGTTGCATGAATTCGCGGCGATCCCCGGCGTGCGCGAGGACGTGACGGACATCGTGCTGAACATCAAGCAAATTGCCGTGCGCATGCAGGGTGAAGGCAGCAAGCGGCTGAGCCTGACGGCCAAAGGCCCGGGTGAAGTCACGGCCCGCCAAATTCAAGTCACCGGCGATATTGAAATCATGAATCCGGATCTCGTGCTCTGCACGCTTGATGACGGCGCGACACTGGGTATGGAATTCACCGTTGAATCCGGCCGTGGTTACGTTGCTGCGGCAGCCAATCGCCCGGAAGATGCGCCGATTGGCTTGATCCCGGTTGATGCGATCTATTCGCCCGTGCGCCGGGTGGCCTACCGGATTGAGCCGACGCGCGTTGGTCAAGTGACTGACTATGATCGGTTAATCCTGCAGGTCGAAACCAATGGCGCGGTGACGCCCGAAGATGCCGTGGCGGTTGCTGCGCGCATTCTGCAAGATCAGGTCAGCCTGTTTGTGAATTTCGAAGAGCCCACCCGCCTGCGGGCTGAGGAGCCACGGCCCGAATTGCCGTTTAATCCCAATCTGCTCCGCAAGGTCGATGAGTTGGAATTGTCGGTGCGCTCGGCGAACTGCCTGAAGAACGATAATATCATCTATATCGGCGATCTGGTGCAGAAATCCGAACAGGAAATGCTGCGTACGCCGAATTTTGGCCGCAAATCCTTGAACGAAATTAAGGAAGTGCTCACCACGATGGGTCTCGGCCTCGGTATGCAAGTACCGGATTGGCCGCCGGAAAACATCGAAGACCTCGTCAAGCGGTCCGATCAGCCTTTTTGATCGGTCCATCCCGTTATTTTTCGTCCGTTAAGGACGCTGTTGAAAGTTGGAGACTGAACGATGCGCCACGGTATGGCCGGACGGAAGCTGGGAGTAACGAGCTCCCATCGCGCGGCAATGTTCCGCAATATGGCGGTGGCGCTGCTCAAGCATGAGCAGATCACCACCACCCTGCCGAAGGCCAAAGAGCTTGGCCCGGTGGTCGAAAAGCTGATCACGCTCGGCAAACGGGGCGATCTCGCTGCCCGTCGTCAGGCGCACGCCACGCTGCGCGATGATATCATCGTAACAAAGCTGCTCGGCCCCATCGCGGAGCGTTATAAAACCCGCTCTGGTGGCTATACCCGCGTGCTGAAAGCCGGCATGCGTTATGGCGATGCGGCGGATATGGCGATCATCGAACTTGTTGATCGTGACCCCGCGGCGAAGGGGCTTGATAGCGGGCCCAAGCAGGTTGTCGCGGCTGACGACGAGGCCGACGAAGCCGCCGCCGCCTGATCCCCGCCCGACGGCGGGTAGACGCGGAAAAATTTTGCGCTCTATCATCGCGCCCTCAGTGTCAAACTGGGGGCGTCGGCGTTTGCGCGCTGTCGCTGCGCAATAATTATTCCTGATGAGGTATTTTCGTGGACGTCGCATATGCGGCATATGGCTGCGGTCTCTATGCAGACAAGAAAAAGCAGTAATTTCCGCAAGACCCCGATAGGTCGCTTGTTCAGACCGTGATTGCGGGCCAATTCCATTGGTTGATGTTGAAACCGTCGCTTCAACCTCAACCAATCGCGATCTGCGCCAACCTATCGGGTCCAAACGGCATCTACGCAGCGCTGCGAAGCACGCCGCCAGTTGCTTTGCTGACGGCGGCAATAATTTTATGGGCAACGGCATCAATTTCCGCATCGGTTAGGCTCTGCTCGCGGGGTTGCAGCGTCACCGCGAGGGCCAGTGAAACTTTCCCCGCCGCCACGTGCTCGCCCTCATAGCGATCAAATAAGGTGACATCGGTGATCAGCGCGCGTTCGGCACCGCGCACGGCGCGGATCAATGTTTCCGCCGCGACCGTCGCATCGACCACAAAGGCAAAATCCCGCCGCACCGGCTGCAACGGCGAAAGATCGGGCGCTGCTTTGCGTCGCCGTTTCGGATCGGCGATGGCATCAAGCATTAGCTCAAACCCAACGCTGCGCGCTGGCAAATCAAACCGAGCCGTGACGGTGGGGTGCAGCGTGCCGAAATAGCCCAATACGGTTTTCGGCCCCTGGCGCACGGTGCCGGACTGGCCTGGATGAAAATGAGCCGACGCCCCCGCCGTCACGCTGAGCGACTCTAGCGGCACGCCCAGCTCGGTCAGCACCGCGAACAAATCTGCCTTGGCGTCCCACAAATCAACCGTCCGATCAGCATCAAGCCACGAGAGCGGCCTCGCCCCCACGCGCAAACCGGCGGCAATCAAGTTTTGGCCGGATGGCGTGGCATCGGTGAATCCTGGGCCCACCTCGAATAACGCCACATCCGCCATGCCGCGCGCGACGTTGGACTGCGCGCCCAAGACGAGGGTTGCCAGGGGTGTTGGCCGCATCTGGTCCAGATCAGCTGCAATCGGGTTGGCCACCCGCAATTGTTCGGGCACCGCGCCAAATTGTGCTGCCACCGCCTGTGCCACAAAGCTGAAGGTCACGCATTCATCCAGCCCCCGCGCGGCCAGCACGCGTCTTGTGCGCATCGTGCGGGTTTGCCGGGCGGTCAGTGTCGGCTGCGGCACCGGGGACCAGGCCGGCAACGAAACCGGCTCGATCTGATCCAACCCATTAATGCGCAAAACCTCCTCGATCAAATCGATCTCTGCCGCCACCGCCGCCGCACCGGCAGCGGCCTGTTGCGCGCGCTCGGCGGATAATTCCGGCGCCGGATCAAGCATCGAGACCGGGTCATTCACCGTGTAAATCGCCGGATCATAGCTGTAATTCGAGCGCGTTACCGCGACATCGTTGCGCCAGGGCGGCACAGCCACCACCACTTGATCGGCATCCTGCCGGCGCGGCGTAAAGCCCAAGCCTTGCAAAATCGCCACGGCCCGGGCCGGCGCGACCGCGTGACCGCCAAATGATTCGAGCCGGGCGAAACGCAGCGCCGCATCTCGCGGCCAAGCCGGCTCCGAACCCGCGGTCACGATGTCACTCGGCGTGCCGCCACAGAGCGACATGATCATTGCCGTTGCCGCATCCAGTGCTTGTGGCAAAATCGATGGATCAATTCCGCGTTCAAAACGTTGTCGCGCATCAGAGTGAATCCCGCTGCGCTGGCCGGTTAGCGCAATCCGCACCCGATCAAACAAAGCGCATTCGATGAACACATCGGTCGTTGCGACATCACAGCTGGTCGCCTCACCCCCAACGATCCCAGCGAGCGATTGTGCGCCCCGCGCGTCAGCAATCACACAATCCTCGGGTCCGGCGATGACCTCCTTGCCATGCAACCCGGCAAACCGCTCGCCATCCGCAGCGCCCCGGCGCAGCGTCAGCACGCCCCCGGCGACTTTACCGGCATCGAAAACATGGAGCGGGCGGCCTAAATCAATGGTGAAGAAATTGGTGATATCGACCAAGGCACTAATCGGTCGCAGCCCAATTGCGGTCAGGCGCCGCTTCAGCCAATCCGGGCTTTCGCCATTTTTCACGCCGCGCACCGTGCGCCCCACCACCAGCGGGCAGGCCTCCGGGAACTCATTGCGCCAGCCAATCAAACTTTCCCCCGCGCCGATCACCGGAGCGGGTGACCAGGGGCGCAGCGTGCCCAACCCCGCCGCCGCCAAATCGCGCGCCACGCCACGCACTGAAAATCCGTCGCCCCGATTGGGCGTCACCCCGATTTCAATGATCGGATCATCCAGCCCCGCCCAAGAGGCATAGCTCATGCCCAGCGGCGCGTCGGAAGGCAGGTCGATAATCCCGTCATGATCCTCGCCCAGCCCTAATTCACGCTCAGAGACCAGCATGCCAGCCGAGGCAACACCGCGAATCTCGCCGACCTTGAGGATCATCCCGCTACCCGGCACCACCGAACCCGGCGGCGCAAACACCGCCATCATGCCGGTGCGGGCATTGGGCGCGCCGCACACCACACCAACCTCGCCCTCGGCGGTTTGCACCCGGCAAACCCGCAGCCGGTCGGCATTCGGATGCTGCACCGCTTCGATCACCCGCACGATTTTGAACGGTGCCAAGCCCGCCGCCCGATCCTCGATCGCTTCGATCTCAAGCCCGATTGACGATAATGTGTCAGCGATCACCGTGATCGGCGCATCAGTATCCAGATGCGTCTTCAACCAAGAGAGCGAAAATTTCATAGCCCACGCCCCTCATGCAGCATGACCGGTGCCAAGGGTGAGGCACCATAATGGCTCAGCCAACGCCCATCGCTCTCATAGAAATTCCGTAAATCGGCAATGCCATGCTTCAACATGGTAATCCGCTCAACCCCCATGCCAAAAGCAAATCCTTGATACGCTTGTGGATCGATGCCGCAATTGGCGAGCACATTGGCATGCACCATCCCGGCGCCGAGAATCTCCAACCAATCATCCCCGCCGCCAATGGCGCCGGTTTTACGATCCCAGGCGATGTCAATTTCCATCGAGGGTTCGGTGAACGGGAAATAGCTCGAACGAAACCGCGCCCGCAAATCGGGGATTTCGAAATAGGCCCGCAGAAAATCCACCAGGCAGCCTTTCAAATGCGCAAGCGTAATCCCGCGATCAATCACCAAGCCCTCGCATTGATGAAACATCGGGCTATGCGTTGCATCATGATCGGACCGATAGGTGCGCCCTGGCGAGATCATCCGGATCGGCGGCGCCTCGGCCAACATGGTGCGCACCTGCAAGGGCGAGGTCTGCGTGCGCAGCACCATGGGCCGATTGCGCCCCGCCGCATGCAAATAAAACGTATCCATCATCGCGCGCGCCGGATGATGGGCCGGGACGTTCAGCGCGCCGAAATTATACCAATCATCCTCAATATCCGGCCCGTCCTTCACCACAAATCCCATCGCGCCAAACAACGCCGTCAATTCTTCCATGGTGCGCGAGATCGGATGGATCGTGCCGCGCCGCACGGGCCGTGCGGGCAGCGTGACATCCACACGCTCGGCAGCGAGCCGCGCCGTCAGCGCCGCCGCTTCCAAAATCGCGCGTTTGGCGTCAATCGCCTCGGCAACCCGGTTTTTCACAACATTGATGGTCGCACCGGCTTCCCGCCGCGCATCAGGCGCCATGGTGCCCAAGGTCTTGAGCAGCCCGGTCACCAACCCTGATTTGCCCAAATACGCCACGCGCACCGCATCCAACGCGCGCACATCATCAGCCGCGCCAATCGCGTCAAGAGCTTCGGATAGGATGGTTTCTGGATGGTCTTGCATGGTGCGGAGGAAGCCTAGCGGCAGCGGAAAGTCAACACGCCATCAACAAAAACGGCTTCCGGGGGAACCGGAAGCCGTTTTGATTTCAGTCAGGCCGAGCCGATCAGTCGATTAACCGATTAACCGATCAGCCAATCGCACGCCGGTCCGCGACTGGTGCCACCCAGCGGGTGATCGCGGCGCTGTAGCGCAGCTCCAGCACCCGGCTGGTCCCGGTCAGTCCGGCGAGATCAATACCAACTTCGCCGCGGCTCCATTGGCCGGTGCCTTCATCGGTTGGGAACAGTCCGGTGAACCGCGCCCAATCCACCTGCTGGCGCTTGACGCCGACAAGCACCGCCGCCGCCACCAGCTTCACGCCAACCTGACGGCGATCATCGGAGCGCACCTCGGTGTCGGCTGGGGTCGCGGTCGCGACATGCAGCGTCGCGGTCGTCGCGCCATCGGGCAGAGCAAAGCGCAACAGGCCCGCCTCGCTCGCCGCCTCGCTCGTCATCGGGGCAATGGCAACGCCATCGACCATCAACGCGGCTTCCGGGGCATTGGTGGTGGTAAAGCCATTGGCAATCACCCGATCCCGCAGCGTCGCGCGCACCGCGTCCAGCATGGACCCGCGATGCACCAAAGGCGCACAGCGTTCGGCTTCAGCCGGTGCGGCAAAGTTGGGGTGCAGCGCCACCAACGCACCGCCATTGGCGAACATGCTCCGGTTACCATCGCTGATATAGCTTTCCGCCGTCAGCCCCTCGGCAATCAGCACGTCATGGCTGTCCAGCTCGATATGGAAATAGGTGACCTGCCGTGCCTTGGTGTCGCGCCGAACGCTCACGCCATTGACCAGATATTTGGCCTCGATCAGCACACCATCGACGTAAATCGCGTGGTCGGGCGAAACCGATAGCTCGCGGGCTGGCTTGTTATCGCCAAACGCACCCGCCCGGATCCGCACCGGCTCCACAAGGCTCCGATCCGCATGACGGTCCAGCGCAATTGAGCGATGCCCAATCCAACGAATCGGTCGGCGTGCCGTCGCCCCGTTCCGCGCGGTGATCACCTGGTCACCCACCGCCAAGGCCTCCACCGCCACTTCGCCACGGCTGGTCAGAATGCGCGTGCCTTCCACAAAGCACGGCACCTGAATGGTAATCCCGTTCGGCCCCACCGTGTCATAGAGCGTGTTTTGCGGCGTGGTATCGAACGTGCCGGTGAGATGCAGTGTCTCGGTGGAAATCGAGCCACCAACCGTATCCGATACGGTCAATTCGCCCGTCGCCGAATTAAAGCTTAGGCTCACATCCGCCGTGCTCGGTGGCGTTGGCTCTGTGGCGTTCCCCAAAACAATCTGATCGTTCGGCCCAAACCCGGCAATGGTGCCGCCAAAGCCGAGCGTATTGCCATTCACATCGAGCACATTCGGCGCGAGCGTGGTGCCGTGCGTGCCAAAATCAACGGTGAGCGAGCTGTCATTGCCAGCACTATTGGACAGGGTGACCTGCGCGCCATTATCGATGAAAATGGTGCCGTTGCCGGCCATCGAGGTGGTGTCGGTCAGCGAGGTCGTGCTGCCGGTGACATCGATGGTGCCATTATCGGTCACCGCCGTGCCGCCGATTGAGGCGGTGCCGGTCGGGATCGATACGGTCTGACCACTATTGATCGAAGTGCCCGGCGACGTGCCGCCGTTCCAATTGGTGCCGGTGAACCAGTTCGAGCTCGTGGTGCCGTTGAACACGAAATCGGACGTCTGCTCTGTGATCACGATGCCGGAGGCGTTGGCAGAGACGGCGAAATTACCGCTGGCGAGTGACGAACCCGTCGTCCCGGCAATGTTCACAGCAAATGTCGCGCCGCTGGTATGATCTGTAATGTCAAGCTGACCCGTGGTCGAATTGTAGCTCTCGGATAAAATATCTCCGGGCGCACTTTTCACGCTCGCTGTGCCAATGACGATTGTATCATTCGGCCCGAAATTGGAAACGGCGTTGCCAATCGTGCCAGATGACACATCACTGCCGGTAACATCCAGCAGCCCGCCGCCAGCCGTGCCAAACCCAATCGTTGCGCCAGCAAGGGAGCCAGCCAGGTTCAACGTGCCAAGGTCGGTCACGTTGGACACGCCCGAAAGGCTGACGGCGCCGGTTGATGTGCCAATCGTCCAATCCGCGCCGGTCGCCACGGTTGTGCTGGTAAAGCCAATATAGCTTCCCGGGTTGGCGAGACTGCCGACCGAACCGACCGTACCCGACAATTCCAAGGTCGACCCTGCACCAAAACTTGCGACGCCACCACCAATCGATTGGCCGGGAGTCAGATCGAGCAATCCCTGACTCTTGTCGTAGATCGCTGCATGCGCAAGCGCACCGGAACCACCAAACGTGCCTATTGATCCGCCATTAACAACGGTGCCTAAACCGGTTCCGGCAACTATCACTACGCCGTGCGCTATCGATCCGGTATTGACAACCGTGGCAGCACCAACGCCCTGGTCAACGAAAACCGAAGCATAGCCCAATGCGCCAATGATGGTCCCGCTATTATTCAAATAGTCTGGCGTTGCAGTCGGTGAGTTAGTGTCGTTCGTATAGAAAAAGACACCCGAACCGCCGGACGAACTGATAACCCCGTGATTGTTGATTGTCCCACCAACACCTTTATCAGTGACAATGCCAGCTTGGTCGCCGGCCAAACCAACGCCAACCATTTCGATAGTTCCAAAATTGGTCAGCGAGATGCTGGTCGCGACGTTGCCGGTCTTGAACTGAATGCCGTATCGTTCGCCAGAGATAAGAGCACCAGTGTCGTTGATCGCACCATTAACGATGGTGCCGCCGAAGCTGCCAGAAGTGCTGTTTCCAGCTTCAATCAGAATTCCTTCTGAACCTGAGGCGGTGCTCTCAATCGTGCTAAGATTGAGCAAGCTCGGTGCAAAGTTCGCTGCGTAGCTGTTCAGAACAGCGGGGCCGCTGGTCACCGAAACGCCTGAACCGGTAAGAGTGTAGGGCGAATTGGCCGGCGTCAGCGTGATGGCGGTTGTACTTGGTCCCGATGCCGCGCCGAACGGCTTGGATTCAATAATCGCTGTATTTCCGTTGCTGCTGCCATTGCTTAAAGTCGTATTCGCCATCACTACGCTCCAAAATTTGTGGACACGATTTAACACGCGCCCAAGAGACCGACAAGGACGAAAATAACAAAAAAAATCATCAAATTTGAAAATAAAGCGGACAAATACTGTAATAATAGATTTATACGAAATTATCGACAAACTAGAACAAAAAATATATTCGTATGTTTTTTTAGATGATTCTGGATGCCGTTGCGCGGTCCGATAAATTTGCACTGGAAATCATGGTCATGTGCCAAATGAGGGCCATATCCGCAGACATCCGGGGAGGGGCCGCCATATCGGCTTCGGACGACCAGCGTTCCTCTAGTCGGCAATCCTGGCATGGGCTAATACGGAGCAACAAAATTTCGGAGTGCGTTCATGAAGTTCCTGCAACCTCACCTTAGCCAGCGTTTTGGCATCCTGACAGCGGCGCTGCCAGCATTCGCGTTGATCACCGCGACGGCCCATGCCGCCGCTATGCCGGTCAAGCCGCCTTCGGCACCGATCATCAAACATGTCAGCAACGATTTCGGCACCCCCGTCGTCGATGATTATCGCTGGATGGAAAAGCCGGGCAGCAAGCGCCTAGCGCTATTTATGAAGCAGCAAAATACCTATACCCGTGCCGTCTTGAACCGGATTCCGGGTCATCAAAAAATTTATGCCGAGATCAAAAAGGACGCGAATGTCGGCAGCGCCGTGTTCAACATTACCCGCGCTGACGGCAAAATTTTCTACATGGGCATCGGCCCCGGCCAGGATACCGCGCATCTGATGATGATGGACAAGGTCGGCGCGACGCCGCACTTGCTGATCGATCCGATGAGTTTCAGCAAAAACCACATACCGCAGGCGATTAATTTTTACTTCGTCTCTCCAAACGGAAAATATGTGGCCTTCGGTGTTTCCGGCGGCGGCTCCGAACAGGCCAAGCTGCGTGTGCTCGATGTTGCGACCGGAAAATTGCTCAATATCGGCATCACCGGCGTCGATGGCGATGATAGTGATTTCCCGCCCGTCGCCTGGCTGCCCGATTCCAAGGGCTTCGTGTATTACCGGCTGCACATATTCGGCCCCCACGCGGCAGTGACCGATTTTTATCAAAAAAGCCGGGATTATCTGCATTTGCTGAGCAGCAACGACCCTACCGGTGCCGCCGATAAACCGATGTTCGGCTGGAAAGTCGCGGCCAATGTGCCGATGACCCTGTCGCAAGATGCGTTGGTGCTCACCTCGGCGAAATCCCCATGGGCGATCGGGCTGTTTACCGAAAATGAAGAATTGCAATCGATCGATGATGTTTACGCCACGAAAATCACCGATCTCGAATCAGGCAAGCCAGTCTGGCACAAAGTGGCCGGGCGCAGCGCCAATATTTCCGGCTTCGCGGTGCATGGCGACCAGCTCGATGTGATCACCTCGAACGATGCGCCGCGCTATAAAGTGGTCGCCTATGATCTGGCGCGTCCCGCCCCGCCGCAAACTATCGTTGCGCCCAGCGCCCGCGTGATTACCACCCTCGCTGCCGGCAGCCACGCCCTTTACGTCGGTGCCATGCGCGATGGCATGGGCCGGATCGAGCGTGTCGCCTATCAAAAAGGGGCGACGTCCAGCGTCAAAATGCCGTTCCAGGGCGGTCTCGGCCAAATCGTCGCGGACCCGAATGGTGCCGGGATTTGGTTCCGCCTGTCCGGCTGGACCACCCCGAGTGCGTGGTATGATTTTTCGCCGGCCACCCAAGCGGTGATCAATACCAACCTGCAAAAACCGCCGAAAGTGAGCTTTGCCGATATCGAGTCCAAGGAAGTCAAAGCGGTTTCTTGGGATGGAACGATGATTCCGGTATCGATCATCATGAAAAAGGGCACCAAGCTCGACGGCAAAAATCCTACTCTGCTGATCGGCTATGGTAGTTACGGCATCACCATCACGCCATATTTTGATCCGACCGCCCTGCCATGGCTTGAGCGCGGTGGCATTATCGCGGTGGCCCATGTGCGCGGGGGCGGCTGGTATGGCGCGGCGTGGCATCAGGCCGGCATGAAAGCCACTAAAATCAATACCGTGTTCGATTTCATCGCGGCCGGGCAATATTTGGTCGATCATCATTACACCTCACCCGCCCATCTCGCCGGTGAAGGTGGCAGTGCAGGCGGCATCACCATTGGCGGCGCGGTGGCTTGGCGGCCTGATTTGTTCGCCGCCGCCATCGACAGCCATGGCGATACCAACGCGCTGCGCATGCAATTCACCCCGAACGGGCCGCCGAACGAGATCGAGTTTGGCAATGTGCTGAAACTGCCCGATTTCCATTGGATCTATGCGATGGATGCGATGGCCCATATCCGCAACGGCGTGAAATACCCGGCGGTCATGGGTGTCACCGGCGCCAATGATCCGCGCGTCGCGCCGTGGGAAGTCGCTAAATTCATCGCCCGGCTGCAAACCGCCAGCACCTCCGGTCGTCCGGATTTGCTGCGGGTCAGTTATCAATCCGGTCATGGCATCGGGTCCACCAAGGATCAATTCATTCGCTCGCGGGCTGATGAATATACGTTCCTGCTGTGGCAGCTCGGCGCCAAAGGCTTCCAACCGACGCCCTGATTACTGATCGCCCTGATCACTGATCACCCTGATCGCTAATCACCTAAAAAACGGGCGTTTTCCGCCGTTCAATGCGGAAAACGCCCGAGAGGTCGGCTGGCGGCGCACCGCACAGCCAGGGGAGGAAACGGAGACCAACGGCCTCACCCCCCTTGGTAGATGATGCTGGTTAATATTTCGTGAAACTGTCGCGATTATTTTTGCGCAAAATCATGTTGCGAAAATATCGCAATATCGGCAATTCCATCAAAGCGCCCCTGCTCCGCGTTAAGCGGCGGAACTTGCCTCTTGCACGTTGTTACGCGGCGCGATAACGCGAATTCATGCGCGCTTGCTGAGCCGCACGCTTCGTCTTGCCCGCTTTTGGGCATTCCGCGTCATTCAGCCGGTGCCGCAAAAGGGGGACCCAATAATCTCGTCTGATCGCCCGTGCGATTAGGTCTGGATTTTTTGTGACTTTCTCCTTATGTCTACGTTACTATTTCTTTGGCACCCAACATCGGGACGGAACAAAATGAAGATTAAAGCTTTGGGGGCACTCGCAGCAGTCGCCCTGCTCGCAGCCTGCTCGAACGGGCCGGCCAAAACGGCCTTGAACGGCGGCGGCAACACAAACCCGGTCCAAACAGGCCCGGCTCCGGGCAGCGAACAGCAGCTCGTCGCCAGCGTCGGTGACCGCGTGTTCTTCGGGTTCAACAAGTCGGGCCTGACCGCGACGGACCGTGCAACCCTTGATCGTCAAGCCGCTTGGCTTGCCAAATATCCGAATGTTGACGTGTTGATCGCCGGTAACGCCGATCCGCGCGGCACCGAAGCCTATAACTTGGCGCTTGGCCATCGCCGCGCCAACGCCGCGCGTGACATGCTCGTCGCCAAGGGCGTTGCCGCTTCGCGCATCCAAACCGTGTCCTATGGCAAGTCCTGCTTGGTTTCGCCGGGCAACACCATGGCCGACTACGCCCAGGATCGCGTCGCGATCACCTCGGTGCAGGGCTTCAACCCGCAAAACTGCCACTAATCGCCTCACGGCTTTGGTGCTTCAACGGCGGCCTCCGGGCCGCCGTTTTTGTTTTGTCACCAAGCATTCCCGTCACGCGGATAACGCGGTAAACCATCTAGAAAATCTGTCGCCACCGATCCGGGATCATATCATGCGCCGCACGCTCCTCATCGCCGCTCTACCGTTGACCCTCGCCGCACTCAGCGCCGCCCCTATCAGCATTGCGCACGCGCAAATGGTGACGAGCCGTGAGGGTATCGCACTGGAAAACCAAATCCTGGCCCTGCGCCAACAGGTGCAACAGCTGCAAACCAGCCAAAGCAACGGCAATGATAACGGCAATTCCGCGCTCGGCGCCTCGCAGCCGCTCTCGTCTGGCACTGGCAGCGCAGCGGGCGCCAACGCGCTTCTGCCTAATTTGCTGCAACAGGTGCAAACCTTGCAGGATCAGGTGCAGAATCTCCGTGGCCGCGTTGATACGCTCGAACACGAAGTCGCTACCCAGCATGACGAGCTCAAGCAACAAATCGGCGATTTGAAATTCCAACTCGGCCAAGCGGGTGCCACGGCACCCGGCGCCACGCCGCCCGGCACAACGCCAGCCCTCCAGCCAGCCCCCCAGTCAGCCCCCCAGTCAGCGCAGCGTGCGGGCGCTCCGCAAACCCTCGGCCAAATGCCGGTCAATCAAGCCGGTCGGGCCGCTGCGCGCGCACCGGTTGCCGCCTCAATCGTGGCCGCCCGCCACGCGCTCGCCGCCCATGATTACGTCACCGCCGAAGCGGATGCCAAAGCCATCATCGCCAAGCAGGGAAGGGGGGCTGATCGCGGTGCCGCCGAATACACGCTTGGCCAAGCTTTGACCGGCCAGCGTCATTATCAAGAAGCCGCCCTCGCTTATGATGATGCGTATAACGGGGCGCGCTCAGGCCCCTATGCGCCGCAATCGCTGCTCGGCCTCGCCGGGTCGCTCACCGCGATCCATCAATATAGTGCGGCGTGCGATACGCTGGATTCGCTCACCAGCCAGTTTTCATCGCCGTCCCCCAGTCTCGCCGGACAGGTTCGTAGCCTGCGCCAGCGCGCCCATTGCCACTGAACGCATCTTTTGCCTGCCGCGCGCCGTCCGATCTGACGGCCCATTTTTCTGCGCAAATGGCGCAGTTCGGTCCATTTGGCCCGGCGTCGCGTTTCGCCGTGGCCGTCTCGGGCGGTGCCGATTCCACTGCCCTCGCGCTCCTGACCCAGCATTGGGCCCAGCATTCGGCGCAGCACCGGCACGCCAGCCTGCGCGCCTTCATCGTCGATCATCAGCTGCGCCCGGATGCGTCGGCTGAGGCCGAGCTGACCCGCCAACGTCTGACCGGCTTGGGCATCGACGCTGATATTCTTGTGCTCCGCGATCTATCCCCCGGCCCCGCCTTGCAAGAGCGCGCGCGCCATGCGCGCTACCGCGCCCTGACCCAAGCCGCCCGCGCCTATGGTGCGCCTTTTTTGCTGGTTGGCCATCATGCCGATGATCAAACCGAACTCATCGCCATGCGCGCCGCGCGCGGACCTCGTGGTTTGCACGGCATCGCGCCTTGGTCCGCCCGCGCCGATCTGGTTATTCTCCGCCCGCTCTTGGCGGTGCCGCGCGCCACGCTCCGGCACTATCTTACCGCCCATAATATCCCTTGGATCGAAGATCCGAGCAACGCGAACCCCGCTTTTGAGCGCGTGCGGCTGCGTCAATCCGGCCTTGCCACCCGCCCCGCACCCCCAGCGCTGATGACCCAACATCGCGAGGAAGCGGCAGCAACCGCCCAAGCCCTCGCGGCCAATGTGCGGCTGAGCGCCGAAGGCTTTGCCGTCATCATGGCCGATCATCTCGCCCCCGAAGCGCTGAGTGCGCTGATCCGCGTGGTGGGTGGCGCGCAATACAATCCGCCACGGGCTGCCGTGGCCCGCTTGGCCGCCAAGCTCACGGCGGTAACACTTGGTGGGGTGCAAATCGCTGCTTCACGCCGGCTCGGCGGCTTTTTGCTCGCCCGCGAGCCCATCGCCTGTGAGCTGGCGGTCGAGGCCCATGCCGGCGCGCTGTGGGATCATCGTTTTCTGCTCGGCACACCACCTGCCGGGGCAACCCGTTTTGGTGCGTTGGGCGCCTGGGCGCGTGAGTATCGCCGCCACACGGCGCTGCCATCACGCGTGCTGCGCACGCTCCCCGCCTTGTTCGCCGGCCAAGAGCTGCTGGCGGTGCCACATCTGGGCGTCGGCCCGGCCTGCCGCGTTGAATTCGCGCCACCCTACCCCGCGACAACGGACCCCGGCCATGCAACCATGGGATAGGAATTTCCGCATACCATCCCATTTAAATAAAATGGGTAGCGAGGTGCCGATTGACGTGCCATTATCATGCTATCTTGCGTTGTCGCCCCGGCATCGGGCCGGAGCGAGCTGAGTATCCCGCGTGTTGCTCGAGTTTGAACTGGATCAGGTCGAATGAGTAATTTTTGGCGTAACCTGCTGCTCTGGGTCGTGGTGATCCTCAGCGTCGTGTTGCTTTTCAATATGTTCCAACCTCAAGTCGGCAAAAAAGACGCCGGCTCGAAAATCGCCTACTCCACTTTTCTCTCTGAAGTGAACAGCGGCAAGGTCGCCAAAGTCGTGATTCGCGGCCATAACATCGCGGGCACCATGAAGAGTGAAGGCGTCGCACCGGCCAGCAAATTCACCACCTATGCGCCGAGCGACCCGAATTTGGTTCCCTCGCTGATCGCCAAAGGGGTCAGCGTGACCGCCCGGCCCCTGACCGATCCGCAGAATCCGCTGATTAAATATCTGATTTCCTGGTCGCCGCTTCTGATCATGGCGGGCATTTGGTTCTATTTCATGCGCCAAATGCAAGGCGGCGGCGGTCGTGCCATGGGCTTTGGCAAGTCCCGCGCGCGGTTGCTCACCGAAAAACAAGGCCGCGTGACGTTTGATGACGTGGCGGGCATCGATGAAGCCAAAAACGAGCTGCAAGAGATCGTCGAGTTCCTGCGCGACCCGCAGAAATTCCAACGGCTTGGCGGTAAAATTCCAAAAGGCGTGCTGCTCGTCGGCCCGCCCGGCACCGGTAAGACGCTCCTTGCCCGCGCCATTGCCGGCGAAGCCAATGTCCCGTTCTTCACCATCTCCGGCTCGGATTTCGTGGAAATGTTCGTGGGCGTCGGCGCCTCGCGGGTCCGCGATATGTTCGAACAGGGCAAAAAGAACGCGCCTTGCATCATTTTCATCGATGAGATCGACGCTGTGGGTCGGCATCGCGGTGCTGGCCTGGGCGGCGGCAATGATGAACGCGAACAAACCCTCAACCAAATGCTGGTCGAGATGGACGGGTTTGAGAGCAATGAAGGCGTCATTTTGATCGCAGCGACCAACCGGCCTGATGTGCTTGATCCCGCCCTGCTGCGTCCAGGCCGGTTTGACCGCCAGGTGGTCGTGCCGAACCCGGACGTGAATGGCCGTGAGCGCATTATTAAAGTGCATATGCGCAAAGTTCCGCTGGCCTCGGATGTTGACCCGAAAGTGATTGCGCGCGGCACGCCCGGCTTCTCCGGTGCAGACCTCGCCAATTTGGTCAATGAAGCAGCCTTGCTCGCTGCGCGCATGGGGAAGCGCGTGGTGGCGATGGCCGAGTTCGAAAACGCCAAAGACAAGGTAATGATGGGCGCCGAACGCCGCTCGTTGGTGATGAGCGATGATGAAAAGCGCATGACCGCGTTCCACGAAGGCGGCCACGCCATTTGCTCGATTTCGCAACCGCAATGCGATCCGGTGCACAAAGCCACCATCATCCCGCGCGGTCGGGCGCTCGGCTTGGTGATGAGCCTGCCGGAAGGTGATCGTTATTCGATGAGCAAAGCCAAATTGCTTGCCGAATTGGTGAAAGCCATGGGCGGCCGTGCGGCGGAGGAAATCATTTTCGGGCCTGATAACGTCTCCAATGGCGCGTCGGGTGACATCAAGCAGGCGACTGATATCACCCGCCGGATGGTCACCGAATGGGGCATGAGTGACACGCTCGGCATGGTTGCGTATGGCGATAACGGCCAGGATTTGTTCCTTGGCCAATCGATCCAGCAGCATAAAAGCGTCTCTGAAGCGACGGCCCAAGAGATCGATGCCGAAGTGAAGCGCATCATTGGGCACGCCTATAGCGAGGCCAAACGCATCCTGACCGAACGGCTCGATGATTTGCATGCTTTGGCCAATGGCTTGCTGGAATACGAAACCTTGTCTGGCGAAGATATCCGCGCGGTCATTCGCGGCGAGAAGCTGGTCCGCAAAGTGGTGGACGAGCCCGCGCCGGATCAACGCCGTGGCTCGGTTCCGATGTCGCAAAAGCCGGACATGCCGAAATCAGGCGGCCTCGGCCCGCTTCCCGCACCCGGCTAAATAAACCGGCTCAATCCCGTCGGCGCGTCAACGCGTCGGCGGTTATGGGCGTAGGCGGTGTTGGGCGTCGGCGGTGATGGAGCCGGGCGAGCCGGGCGGCGACGTCCTGATCATCAAGCAAAGTCGCCGCCTCGCCGGGTAATACCCGCCGCCAATTCGGGTGCTCATCGATCGTTCCGGGCAAATTCGGTTGCTGATCGAGCGCCAAAGCATCTTCGATCGGCAGGAGCGCTAATTCCGCCTGGGTGCTGCCCAAATGTGCCGCCAACGCATCGGCAATCGCGGTACTCGCTTCAGGCGGGGGCATCGCTCCGCTGGCCGATTCGGAATCCTGCACCACCCACCATAAATGCGCCCGCTGATCCACCCGCGTTGCCCAATCATCGCCAGCCAGCCCGATATGTTCGCGCCATCCAATATCGGTGCCGCGCCACCAGCCCGCGACGGTCGGCACATCATGCGTCGAGGTCGTGCCCGCACTCTCTCGCCGCCACAGCGCCGGGGGCATAAATCCTTCGCCGCGCCGTTCAAACCACAGCACGCTCATGCCCAATAAACCGCGGGCCGCCAATGTTGTTCGAAATCCTTCCGGCACCGTGCCCAAATCCTCGGCCAGCAGGATCGCCCGATTTTGCCATGATTCCAGCACCGTCACCCGCATCATGTCGGCAAACGGCATCGCCAAATAGCAGCCCTCGGTGGGTGCGGCGCCTTCGGGGATCACCCAGAGCCGGGTAAATCCCATCGCATGATCGATCCGCATGCCGCCCGCCGGCGCCATTTGCGCCCGCAGCATCGCGCGAAACCCAGCGAACCCGTCATCGATCAGGCCATTGGGCGCAAAGCTGGTCAGCCCCCAGCCTTGCCCCTCGCGGCTCAACGCATCCGGCGGCGCACCGATGCTCAACCCGTGCAGCATGGCATCGCGCTGGCCCCAGGAATCACTGCCGGACGGGTCGGTGCCCACCGCCAAATCGGTCACCAGCCCAATCGCCATGCCCGCGTCACGCGCCGCTTGCTGCGCCGCCGCCAAGCCCGTCTGCGCCCGATATTGCGCGTATAAATGAAACCGCACCGAACCCGCCAGTCGCCTCGCCGCCTCGGCCACCGCAGGCTCTGCTGGATCACGCAACGCCGAGGGCCAAAGGCGAAAATCGAGCGATCCGCCTTGCGCCACCTGTTCCTCGGTCAGTGCCTCGAACAGCGCGTGGCGGCGCACGCGTTCGGGCGCATCGCGTTCAAATTCAGCAAACCCCGCCGCATCGACCCCCTCGGCAAAGGCCGCCCGCAAGGCCCGATACCCGGCCCGATGCGCTTGCGGCCAATCGATCAAATGCTCAGGCGCGGGTCCGCCACTGGCATCCACATAAAGCGGGTTCAGCGCGATCCGGCTTGATGGCGCATAGGGGCTGAACCGCTCGGGTGCCGCCGCGAATGGGGCGTGTACCGGGCTGATCGCCAACACATCCGCGCCATGCCGCGCCGCGCTGCGGGCCAAATCGGCCAAAGCAACAAAATCGCCCATCCGCGCCCCATCCCGCCTTGCGCTATAAATCTGGACCGAGAGGCCCCACGGCCTTATCGCCCCGGCATCCTGCACGGTGAAGGCCCGCGCGGGCGCTATCGCGAGATCGATCAAACGCTGGCCAAACTCCAACTGATAATCGCCGGGCCGTGACACCGGTGCCAGCGTCACGCTTCCATCATCAGACGCCTCAGCCATGCCCTCGACGACCGAACCGTCAGCCGCGATGATCCGGTAGCGGCCAGCGGTTCCTGGCAGCGTCACGGGCGCGCCAACATCGCCGGTGACCAGCTTGGGGATCGATTGGCGCGCCGCGATCACGAAATCCAAAGCATTGCGGCACTGCGTTTCGCTGGCCGCCGTCAGCCCGATCGCCGCGAGCACGGCGCGCAGCGTATCCTCATGCACGGCATGGGTGACGCCAAACGCATCGCGCCAATGCGTCGCAATCCCCGCCGCATCGGCCAGCAGGTCCAAGGCCGCATCACGCATCTTGCTGCACCGGCACCCATCCGGCCAGCAGGCTGATGCTGCGCGATGGCACACGCAAGGCCGCACCCGGCTCGCGCACCGCGTCACCATCCGAGCCAAATTCGAAACGCCAGCCGCCGTCTATCGCGGGCAGCACAAAATCCCGGTCGGTATCCGAGCCATTCAACAGCACCAACGTTACATCCACGCCATTGCGCGCGGCATCCAGCACCGCCCGGCGCACCATCAAAAGCTGTGCCGCCCCATCGCTCCAGGCATCCGGCGTCAATGCGGCACCGGCCTCATCAAACCAGGCGGTATCGGCAAGCCCGCCATGTTCGGTCGCGCCATGCAAAAATTTGTCGCTCCGCAAACTTATATGCGCGCGCCTGAGTTCGGTAAGGCGGGCGATCATGGCGCGAAAATTCCACGCCGGTGCCACGTCATCCCAGTCGAACCACGAGATCGCATTATCCTGGCAATAGGCATTGTTGTTCCCCGCCTGGCTGCGCCCGATTTCATCGCCCCCCAAAATCATCGGTGTGCCTAAACATAAAAACAAGGTCGCGAGCATCGCCCGCGCCACACGCGACCGCAAAGCCTGCACCGCGATGTCGTCGGTTGCGCCTTCAATCCCCCAATGATGCGATAAATTATCGCTCGCCCCGTCGCGATTATCCTCACCATTGGCCTCGTTATGGCGCTGTTGATAACTGACTAGGTCGCGCAGCGTGAAACCATCATGCACGGTGACCATGTTAATCGACGCCCATGGTTTGCGGGTGCGGTGATCAAATAATTCAGGCGAGCCCATCAACCGCTTGGCCAGCTCTGGCCGTTGCCCGGAATCGCCGCGCCAAAATCGCCGCAGCGTATCGCGGCAATCGGCATTCCATTCGGCAAATCCGGGTGGAAAATTGCCTAGTTGATAGCCGCCCGGTCCCAAATCCCAAGGCTCGGCGATCAGTTTGACCCCGGCCAAGAGCGGATCTTGCCGGATTGCATCGAAAAACCCTGCCCCAGGGTCAAATCCGCCGGTTTCCCGCCCGAGTGCCGTCGCTAAATCAAACCTGAACCCATCCACCCCAAAAGTCTCTACCCAATAGCGCAGACTATCAAGCACCATCTGGATCACGCGTGGATGGCGAAAATCCAGCATATTGCCGCAACCCGTGTCATTCACGCCGAACCGGGCAGTCTCAGCGGATGCCCGGTAATAGCTGGCATTGTCCAACCCGCGCCAGGATAATGTTGGCCCGCGCTCATCGCCCTCGCAGGTATGATTATACACCACATCCAGAATGACCTCGATGCCGCCATCGTGCAACGCGCGCACAGCACCGGCAAATTCCGCGCTCGCCTGACCCGGCTCCACCGCGTAATATGGCTCTGGCGCAAAAAACCCGAGCGTCGAATATCCCCAATATTGGCGTAACCCGCGCTCCACCAGAAATCGGTCTTGGGCAAAGGCCTGCACCGGCAATAATTCGACCGCCGTGATGCCCAGCGCACGCAAATGCGCAATCACCGAGGGTTGGGCCAAGCCGGCAAAGCGCCCGCGCAAGGCAACGGGCACGTCGCTGCGGTTTTTGGTCAGACCGCGCACATGCACCTCATAAAGCACGGTCTCGGCCCAGCCATGCGGCGGCCTCAGCCGTGTTGCGCTGGATGCGAGCAGATTTGGCGCGGTGACCACCGCCTTGGGCATGGCAAAGGCGCTATCACGCCGATCAAACGATAAATCTGCGTGCGGCGATCCGGTGCGATAGCCATAGAGCGCATCTGACCACAGCAACCGCCCAACCAGCGCTTTGGCATACGGGTCCAGCAGTAATTTATGCGGATTGAACCGATGCCCGTCTTCTGGCCGATAAAGCCCATGCGCCCGATAGCCATAAACCAAACCCGGCCCCGCCCCGGGCAGATAGCCGTGATGCACCTCATCGGTGCAGGCTGGCAGGGTAAAGCGGGCCAATTCCCGCTGGCCGCGCGGGTCAAACACACAAAGCTCAATCCGCTCGGCATGGGCCGAAAACACCGCGAAATTAACGCCAATTCCATCCCAGTGCGCGCCGAGCTGGTAAGGCTCTCCCGCGCGCAGTTTGGCGCTGCCAACATCCATCATGCCGGCCCGCGCAGAACCAACAGCGCCAGTGGCGGCACGGTCAGCACCAGCGAAACAGCATGGCCGTGCGCGGGCACCTCCTCGCTCTGCACCGCACCGTAATTGCCCATCCCTGAGCCGCCATAAAATGTCGCGTCACTGTTCAAAACCTCGTGCCATTCGCCCGCCTGCGGCACGCCGAGCCGATAGAAAGGGCGCGGTTCCGGGGTAAAATTCGCGAGCACCACCAGAGTTGGCGCGCCCGCGCATCGCCGCTGCCAAGCAAACACGCTTTGCGCATGATCATCCACGATAATCCAGTGAAATCCCTCATGGGCGAAATCGGTTGCCGATAAAGCGCGTTCACCCCGATAGAGCCGGTTCAAATCGGCCACCAAGCAAGCGATGCCGGCATGCGGTGCCTGCTCGCACTCCCACCAGGAGAGCTGTGAATCATGATTCCACTCGAAACGCTGGCCGAATTCCTGGCCCATGAACAGTAATTTTTTACCCGGCTGCGTCCACATATAGCTTAAATACAGCCGCAGATTGGCAAATTTCTGCCATTCATCGCCCGGCATTTTGCCAAGCAGCGAGCCTTTGCCGTGTACCACCTCATCATGCGAAATCGGCAGCACAAAATGCTCGCTGAACGCATAGGTCAGCCCGAAGGTCATTTTATTATGGTGATAGCGGCGATAAATCGGGTCTTGTGCGATGTAATCGAGCGTATCGTGCATCCAGCCCAAATTCCATTTATGGCTGAACCCAAGCCCGCCATCGCTAACCGCACGCGTCACGCCGGGCCAGGAGGTCGATTCCTCGGCGATCACCGCAACGGTCGGGGCGCGTTCGTGCAGCGTGTCATTCATCAGCCGTAGCAGCGCCACCGCCTCCAAATTTTCCCGCCCGCCATCGGCATTGGCAATCCAGCTTCCCGCCGGGCGCGAATAATCCCGATACAGCATCGAGGCCACGGCATCGACGCGCAACCCATCGATATGAAACCGCTCAACCCAGAACAGCGCATGGGCAATCAGGAAATTGCGCACTTCCCGGCGTGCGAAATTATAAATCAGCGTGTTCCAGTCCGGGTGGAACCCTTCGCGCGGATCGGCGTATTCATAGAGCGCACTGCCATCAAACCGCGCGAGGCCGTGCGCATCGGTGGGAAAATGCCCCGGCACAATGTCCAAAATCACCCCCAGCCCCGCCGCGTGGCAGCGATCGACAAATTGGCCAAACTCGGCCGGCGTGCCGAGTTGCGGCATCGGTGCGAATAATCCGGTCGGCTGGTAGCCCCACGAGCCGCCGAACGGGTGCGCCATCACGGGGAGCAGCTCGATATGGGTAAATCCCGCCTCGCGCACATAAGGGATCAGGGTTTCGGCCAATTCGCGCCACAAATAGGGGCTGCCATCAGGGTGTCGGCGCCAGGACGATGCATGAACCTCGTAAATGCTCATCGGCTGATCGGCTGCGCTGCGGCGGTGCGCGCACCATTCATCATCGCTCCACACCAAAGGGGCTGGGTCCGGCACGATCGAGGCGGTGCGCGGCGGCCCCTCGGTTTGCTGCGCCAGCGGATCGGCCTTGGCGAAAATCGCGCCCTGCGCGGTCAGAATTTCATATTTATACAAATCACCCGGCCCCAATCCGGGGATAAAAATCTCCCAAATCCCCGCCCCCGGATGCAACCGCATCGGATGCCGCCGCCCGTCCCAGCGATTGAATACCCCAATCACCGAAACCCGCGCGGCGTGCGGCGCCCACACCGCAAAATGCACGCCGGCCACCCCCTGCTGTTCGCGATGATGCGCCCCCAGCCGGTCCGCAAGCTGCCAATGCCGCCCTTCCGCGATCAAATGCAGGTCGAGTTCCCCCAAGATCGGCGCAAAACAATACGGATCATCGAGCATCATCTCGGTGTCGCCCCAGCGCACCACCAGCCGATAGCGCGCCCCCTCGGCGATTGCGCCTTGAAAAATCCCGCCCGGGTGAATGCGGTCCATCGGCGTCTCCACGCCATTCGCCGCCAGCAAGGTCACGGCATCAGCCCCGGGCTGGATGGTTCGCACCACCTTGTGCGCACCGGTGCCATGCGGGCCCAATAGCGCAAACGGGTCGCCATGGCGTCCTGCCATCAGCGCCGCCAGAGCCGCCTGATCGGGTAGCATCAGCGCAGGCCGCCTGACGCCGGATTAGGGCGCGCAGTCATTGTTGCGGTCGTCGAGATGGGGATTATCGTCGGTTTCGCTCGGGCAGGGCGCGATACGCGGGTCATCAACAGCGCCTCCGGTTCAACGATGCAACATGCTCAGCATCATATAGCATTGACCGTCGACATTTTCGCGTCAATTTTGCTGTATGGACGGCGATTTATGGAATTAACCCCCGCAGCGGCGCGGCGCACTGAGGCGCCGGGCGCCATTACCCTTGATCAACCCCGCGTGCAGGCAGCACCTTTGATCGTTGCCTCGCCGCATTCGGGCCGCGATTATCCCGCCGAATTTCTGGCCGCGTCCCGCCTCACGCCGTTTTCTCTGCGCAAAACTGAGGATTGCTTCGTCGATGAATTATTCGCCGCAGCCCCCGGCCTGGGCGTTCCACTGCTCGCGGCCAATTTTCCCCGCGCGTTTTGCGATGTGAACCGCGAAGCCTGGGAACTCGACCCGGCCATGTTCGAAGACGCCTTGCCGCCCCATATCAACCGCACCAGCCCACGCGTCGCGGCTGGTTTGGGCACCATCGCCAAGCTGGTGGGTTCCGGCGAGCCGATTTACCGGCAGAAACTCCGCTTTGCCGAGGCGCAAACCCGCATCGCCACCTGTTGGACGCCCTATCATTTGGCCTTGCAAACGCTGATCGAGCGCACCGTGGCGCAATTTGGCGGTTGCCTGCTGATCGATGCGCATTCGATGCCGACCCCGCTGACCCCATCCAGCCGCCCGCCCGACATCGTGCTGGGCGATGCCCATGGCGCCGCCTGCCATCGCGATATCGTCACCCATGTCGAAATTGCGCTCCGCCACGAAGGTTTTCTGGTTCGCCGGAACGATCCCTATGCCGGTGGTTACGTCACCCGCCATTACGGGCGGCCTCGTCATCACGTGCATGTGCTGCAAATTGAAATTGCCCGTGGCCTCTATATGGACGAGACAAGTTTGACGCGGCATATGGGGTTCAACACCATGCAATCTGCAATCACGCGTCTGCTCAGCGGCCTCGTGACGAACACCACTGCTTTGTTGACCATCGGTTAACGGCACGCCCGGAGCGCGGGCAAAAAAAAAGGCGGCACCGAAGTGCCGCCAAGTTTAGGGAGGAAACGTCCAAGAAAGCAAACAAACGACAATGTCGCGTTTGCATAATTCTAAATAGCGAATTCTATTGTGCAGTGCAAGATAAATTTTGCAGCGCAGCATTGCACGAAAATCCCATCATTTTCTCAACTTCAAATTAATTTTCCCCAGCAATAATCCGGGTCATGGTCGCCCGATTGCTCCGCACAGCCCCTTATTATGGCGTTTTCCTCCTGGCCAGCCTGATAGCGCCTCACGCTTGGGCGGGCGGAATAGTGCTGCCCAACGCCCTGTTCCCCCAATTTTCGTGGGCGTCCGCCCCGCCGCTTCCCCTCAAGCCATTCGCCAAGCCGCCCAACAAGCCGCCCACCGCCGCATCGAATGTCGCGCGACAACCCCAACCGCGCACAAGCACCAGCCTTGCCCCCGGTGTTGACCCTTTCGCGGCGTGCGCCGCCGCGATCCAGCAAGCGCAAACCATCACCGGCACCCCTGCCGGGCTGTTGCGTTCGATTGCGATGGTCGAATCCGGTCGCCGTAACCCTGCAACCGGCCAAATCGCGCCTTGGCCCTGGACGATCGATGCGAATGGTGCGGGCCATTTTTACGCCACCGAATCCCAAGCGATTGAAGCGGTCCGTCAGCTCCGCGCGCAAGGCATACAGGCGATTGATGTAGGATGCCTGCAAATCGACCTTGCGGCCCATCCGCACGCATTCGCCACCTTGCATGACGCGTTCGATCCGCTGAGCAATGCGCTGTACGGCGCGCATTTTCTCCTGACGCTCCATACGGATCTGGGTCATTGGGACGCCGCCATTGGCGGGTATCACTCACTCAATCCCAGCCTCGGTGACCCCTATTACCAAAAGGTCGCTGCGGTCTGGCGGCATCATGCCGGTTCAGAATTCCCCGTCGCCGCATCCCCGAAACTCATGTTGGCAGCAGCCAAACCCACTGGGCCGATCCGCCCGATCAAACCAAAACCCAAACCCGGCGCTATTGCGGTGCCGCGCGGTTTCGGCGCGGGCAGCTTTCAGTTCGCGGCACCGCCTTTGCGCGTGATCCAAGCGCCTGCCGGTGGCATGAGCCTCGCCGCCTATCGCGCTCGCCCGGTGCTGATCGCCGGAGCACGATGAATGGGCGCGGGCGAAAACGCTTCCCAACAGCCGAGAATAAACCAGGGTATCCAAGCGAAAACCGGCACGCGAAACGCCAGGGCCAACATCAAACTCCAGCCCGGCGTCGCGATGGCCAGCAGGGCGATCTCGAAACGATCGCGCCGGAGCGATTGCCCCTGGGTCACGATCAGCGCCACCAAGGCCAGCCCGCCGCCTACCGCGTCATAGTCCAACGTGTAGGGCGTCGCGGCTAAACATAAAGCGATCGATGCCATAATCCGTGGCAACCGTGCGGCGGCGTCTATATCGCGCCGCCGCCATAGTTTGACCATGGCCATCGCTGCGGTTCCCGTGACCAAGCACTGCACGCCCCAAGCAGCCCAAGTAGGAAATCCCACCCCCCGCGCGGCGATAAACGCGCTCGACATGTAAGCTTGCCCCGGCGTGGGCTGATAGGCACGCAAGAGTCGGTGCTGCATGACCGGCGCGACATGCGCAAAAAACATCCCCCAAGACCCTGGAAATGCCAAGGCGCTGAGCCCGATCAATCCGAGTGCGACGATGGCCGCCACACCCACCGCCCGCCACCGTGCCGCCGCCATGATGGCCAGAGGCACCAGCAGCCCAAGCTGCGGTTTGATCGTCAGTAATCCGAACGCAAGCCCCGCCCATCCTGGTCGCCGGTCCAGCCACGCAAATCCGGCAATCAGCAAGGCGCCAGTAAAAGCGGCGTTCTGCCCAACCAAAATATTATCCCACAGCACCGGCAGCACGCAGGCCAGCAACCAAGCCGGGCCAAAATCCTGCCGTGGCACCAACAACGCGAGCGCCGCCGCGAGGGCGATTAACCCCAGAATTGTCCACACAATGAAACCGGCGGTCGGCCCAAACAATGCGGCCGGCAGCACCAGCGGGATCATGCTCGGCGGATAGCTCCACATACGTATCCCGCGCACAAAGGGGAATCGATGGTGCAGCCAATGCTGAAACTGGGCCGGATGAAAAATGATCTGCAATTTTCCAGCCCAGGCCAGATGTCCCGCCGACCAGAAATCGCCGAAATCTCGCGCCATTATAGAATGCATCAGCGTCGGCGTGCCATGACCATAGAAGATAGAGCGGGCGATGAGGGCTTCGGGCGTCAACCCGATCACCATCGCGATGATCAGCGCCGCTGCGCGTTTCTGGCTCAGCATTGGCCGGTTGCCTTCGCGCGACCCTTGTGCAAATTCGCGGCATGACCAATCGGCGTTTTTATTTTTTCATTTTCTGCGCCACGGCTCTCCTGGCTATCGCTGCGAGCCCGAACACTATTTTGCAGGTGTTTCACGATCGTCTGGTCGATACCGATAGCTATATGCGCTTGCTGCGCATCGAGCAGGGAATTCGTCGTGGTTATTTGTCGAACCTGGTCTATCGCGATGATTCCGGCAGACCGCTGATCGTCGAATGGTCGCGCTTGGTCGATGCCTTCATTCTTGCCCTGTCGGCCCCGCTGGCGCCTTTTTTGGGCTGGCATCGGGCGCTGTATCTCGGTGGCGTGGCCACGCAGCCGCTGTTCGCCGGCGCCCTGGGTGCCAGCCTGGCCTTTGCGGTCGCGCCGGTTGCCGAGCGCCAATTCCTGTGGGCCGCCCCGGTTGTCGCTGTGTTGCTCCCCGGCATTCGCGGCTTCGAGGCATTCGGAGAAGTGCATTATCATATCATCCTGCTTGCCAGCATTGCCTTTACCCTCGGCTGGTGCCTGCGCGCGCGTGAAGGTGCGGTCCGGCCCATGCTCTATGCCGGTATTTCTGGCGGTTTCGCAATCTGGATCATGCCCGAAACCATGCCATTTATCATGCTTGGCTATGGCACGCTCGGCTTGGTTTGGTTGTCGCGCCCAATCGGTGCGGGCCTCGCATGGTGCGGCGTTGGTTTTTTTGTAACCACCACGCTCGCCACCTTGATCGACCCGCCGCATGGAGGCCCGCTGATCGCGGAAACCGATCGGATCTCAATTATCTATGTCGTCCTGGCCGGCGCAACTGCCCTCGCGCTCGGATGGTTCGCGTGGCTTGATCGCCAGACATATTCGCCGCAGCTTCGTGCCGCTCTGGGCATGATCGGTGCGGCTCTCTGCTTGGCGGGCTGGCTGGCGCTGTTCCCCCGGGTCGCTCTGGGGCCTTTTGGCTTGATTCCCGCCCGCGACATGAAATTATTCTTTGGTCATATGAGCGAAGTTCAGCCGGTGACGGGTTATGTCAATATGGGTAAAATTCTCGGCCCCGGTGCCTTGGCGGCGTGTTACGCCATTTTTGGCGCTTGGCGCCAACGCGCGGTGCTGCTGGCGTCCGCAGCATGGCTGATGCTGAGTGTCGCGATCATATTGTCCGTCGCGCTGACCGCCCGCTTTCTCATTTTCCAGCAAATACCGGCTGGTTTCGCCGCGGCCTTGGTGCCGATTATGTTGACTGACGTTACCCGGCACCTCGCGAACCGTCCCGTTCAGGTCGCGGTGGCGCGCGTCGGCATTTTCGCTCTGTTTATTTTAGGTCCGTATATGCCCGGCGTCGCGCACGCGCTGGCCCACCCGAAACGCCACACAACACATCAGGCGACATGCTCAACGGTTGGCATTGCTCGGTTATTGGCACCTGCCGCTGGCAAAATTGTGCTTACCAGCGTCAATTACGTGCCGCAGCTTCTCTATCGAACCCATATCCTTACGGTCGGGTCACTCTATCAGCACGGCATTGGCGCTTATTTGTGCGCTCGAACCGCGTGGCGCACACCGGTCGGGTCGGTGCCGCCTCCCGCTTTTCGCCGCACCGGCGCAAAATTTGTGTTGTTTTGTAACACGTCGAGCCTGAACTATCTCGGCAAACCAACCCCGGAGGATGCGTTGTGGCCGCGCCTCGCCCAACATCGTCCGCCCCCTTGGTTGCGCCAGATTGGCCGCACCAATCGTCAAGGATTTCGTCTTTATCAGGTAACGGCACCCAAAAAGGCCGGATGATTCTTCTTGCCAAATCGCTCTGAAACCATTACACGAAATTCATGTATAACTTTCTCGGTTACATCCCCCAGTTGAGCCAGTGCGCAGGAAAATTTCTGCGACGAACGGATCGTGGCGTGACGGCGATTGAGTATGCGCTGATTGCCTTATTGATCGCCATTCCCATCGTCGGCGTTCTTTTCGCGGTCGGTGGCCAGCTCAACACGATTTTTTCCCACGTAAATAGTGGGTTCTCTGCAGGGTCCTGATCTGCCCGCGATTTTCCGGGTTTGGAGATCAACGTATAGCGCGGTCATATTTTCAGATTTGACCCCTCTGTGAGCAATCCTCATTTTTTGAAGAAAATTTTAATTTATAAATTTTCGCGATATCAATTCAATCAAACATTGACGTTTGTTCAGGATCATGTATATTAATCTGTATGAACAGTTGATGGTTCATGAAAGTTTAGCAATCTTGATACGCTAAGCGATATTCGGATGGCTAAATTTTTGCGGGCGGTCGCGGTTTGCTAACTCAGTCGCTCGGCGTGCGTGGCCTGACTAAAATCACTCTCTATCCTCGAAAGGAATCGACATGTTGACCAAACTTTGGAACGATAAACGCGGCGTCACCGCGATCGAATACGGCCTCATCGCCGCCCTGATCGCCGTTGCCATCATCGGTATTCTGTCTGCTGTTGGCACCAGCCTGAAAGGCGTATTTAGCTCGGTTAATACCCAGCTGAGCACTGCTGCTGGCGGTGGTGCAGCCGCCGGTTAATTTTTAGGACCTTTTCCCTTGCTCGGTTCTTCGGGCAAGGGAAACGTTTTTCGCGGATCGAGCATTCTGTGCAAGTTAAAATTTATATCACCACGACGTTACGATTTTAGCTGCGGGCGTTTAGCCCGTGCACCATGAGGTTTGTCTAGCCGACCCCTCACAACCAACATGACGGCAAGCTTTCGCCGCACAACCATCCATAAGTCCTGGAATTATCCGCACGGCATCTGCGCGAGATCATCAAAAAAAATCGCGACTCTCACAAAAAACTGTGATAAGTCAGTGATCTGAAAACTCTTGGCGTGTAAACGCCATAGCCTGTCTGGGAGCTTTAATTGGTGGCGACGTTGCTAACGGCATCCTTCCTGGTCGATATGTTGACCCTGATCGTCATCGGCCTGCTTATTTATGCGGCCTTGCATGATTTTGCCGCGCGCACCGTGCCAAACGCCGTTTCGGTGATCATTTTATTCCTCGGCGCCGGCATCCGCGCGATTGAACACAATATGTTGGTTGGTTTTGCTATCGCCTTGGCAAGTTTTGTGTGCCTTCTCCCGCTCTGGTTGCTGGGCGTGGTCGGCGGTGGCGATGTCAAACTCTGGACGGCCCTGGCTTTGGTGCTGCCGCCCACCCTTCCCGACCAAATTGGCTTTATTCTCAGCGTTTTCGTACTTGGCGGATTGCTCGCAATCGTCTACCTGGGATTGCGTATGATCATTCCGCAACCGTCCTTTGTTGGTGTTCGCCAGGGTTCCTTGCCCATCCGGGTCTTGCGTGCCGAGGCGTGGCGTATTTCGCATCGGGGCCCGTTGCCATACGCCATGGCCATTGCCGCCGGCGGCTTTTTGATTCTTGCCGAGCCCATGCTTAACCGCGTCGGAGTGTAAAATGGTTTATCGCTACATTGTCCTCGGCGTCATGGGGCTCGCGGTTATCGCCTTGTTGCTCCTGGGGGTTGATCTGCTGCGCCCGCACCCCAAACCCGTCGCTGCGGCCCAGCCGACCATGCGCGTTTTGGTCGCTGCGGCGGCATTGCCAGCGGGCACCCTGATCCAACCGGGTGAGATCGGCGCGCAACCGGTCGTCAAAAACACTTTACCGAAAGACGCTATTCTCGATACCCCGCAAGGCCGTGCCTCGCTAATCGGCGCCATGGTCCGCCACACCATTGCCCCCGGTTCGCCGATCGACGTCAGCAACGTCATCCGCCCTGGCGATCACGGGTTTCTCGCTGCTGTTTTGAAGCCGGGCATGCGCGCCATCACGATCGGTGTTGACGCTATCAGTGATTCCGCCGGGCTGATTTGGCCCGGTGATCATGTCGATGTTATTCTCACCCAGTCGCTCAACGCGCCGCAACTGCCGGCGGGTCATCAACTGGCGGCGGAGATTGTGCTGTCGGATGTCCAAGTGATCGCCACCGGCCAGCGTATTGTGCAAGGCGGCGTTCAAACGGCCCCAGGGCAACAAAATGTGCAGGCCACCACGGTGACTCTCGAAGTGTCGTCAGTTCAAGCCGAGCATCTTGCAATCGCTGAAAAGCTGGGGCCTCTCTCGCTGCTGGTCCACTCCGCCGAGCCCGGGAAAAAATTAACCGGATCGCAACCTGTCGAGCCTATCTGGGCCAATGCTGTTTCGCCGGCACTCAACGATACCAATCCAAATCAAAACAGGGTGACCACCATGAAAGTGTTCGAGGGTAGTTCTAACGGCCAGGATTTCAAATTCTGATGCGCCCGATAACACTCCTGCGCTCGGTGAGCGCCCTGGCTCTGGTGCTTGCGATCGCACCTCCCGAAACCCTCTCGGTGAGCGTGTCGGCGCCGCCGCCACCCGGTGGCGCGATCCAGGCGGCAAATGGCGCCCCGATTGCCAACGAGCCGCTCTCGGCCCCAGCCCATATCGTGATGGCGCAATATGCGAAGCCGCAAATTGCCCAATATGTTCAACCCATTGCCCCAAATTCGGATTCTGTGGATGGGGTTATCCCCGTCAACAAAATGCCGATTGCGCCGCTCGCCCCCAGCGCCCCACCCGTGCATCTCGCCGCGTCACGGCCGCAACCTTTGTTGCCGCCAGCTTCCCCGTCGGCGTCCGGTCCCGCCTCGGCGTCCGCGCCGGGCGGCTTGCCAAGTGGCTCAGCGGGTGGCTCATCAGCATCGCTCTCGCCGAACTACGTTGCGCCGGATGACGCGGGTTCTGGTGCCACCCTGCATCAAAAGAACGTCAAACCACCGCATCCAGTGATTGGCGGTATCGGTCTCACCACCGGCAATGGTCGTCTGATCACGGTTCCGGCCTCGGTGGCCAATGTCTTCGTCGCTGATCCTAAAATCATCGCGGTACGCCCGGCAAGCCCAAACAAGCTGTTCATTTTTGGTAAATCCGCCGGGCTAACCACCATGGTGGCGACGGATGCTCACGGTAATCTGGTCGCTCATTATCAGGTCAGCGTTACGCCGTCGCCCTATCCGGCGGTTCGGATCAAGTCGGCGGCTCGCCAGGAAGCACCGAACAGCGACGTGCATATCACCACTGAAAAAGCTGGCGTGGTCGTGTCCGGTAACGTGAACACCCCTGCGGAAGACTATGAGATTATGAAGCATGCCCAATTGGTAGCGGGCAAAAAAGGCAAGGTGCTGAACCTTACTACTGTCTCAGAGCCGCAACAGGTGATGGTAAAGGTGCGGATCGCCTCAATGTCACGCACCATCACCCAGCAGCTCGGTATTAACTGGCAGAGCCTGGGAAGCGGTGTTGCAATTGGCAAGTTTCTGTTTGGTTTCTCGACGGTCGGCAATCTGATCAGTTCAACGGCAGGTGCGGCGCAAACCGCAGGCGCCTATAATCTGGCATTTCCGTCCAGCACGGTGCCGATCGATGCCGTATTGAATGCGCTAAACACCGATAACTTGGCCCACATCCTGGCCGAACCAACGCTGACAGCGCTGTCCGGTCAAACCGCAAGCTTTATCGATGGTGGCTCGTTCCCGGTGCCTGTTCCGGGGCAAAACGGCCAAATCTCCGTGCAATATCAAAATTACGGGGTGCAGCTATCGTTCAAACCGGTGGTTTTGAATAATGGCAGCATTGCGCTCACGGTTAATCCAACGGTCAGCTCGCCCAGCACCCAAAATGCATTTCAGATCGCGGTCGCGGGCGAGTCATTGGTCGTTCCCTCGCTTATCGAGCAGTCCGCTTCGACCACGGTTGTGTTGGGGAGTGGGCAAACCTTCGCGATTGCTGGCTTGCTTTATAATACTAGCAACCAAACCGACACATCAGTGCCCGGACTTGGCCAAGTTCCGGTGATCGGCGGCGCGTTCCGTGCTGATAATTACAGTCGCCAGCAGGAAGAATTGGTCATTCTGGTCACGCCTTACGTTGTCAAGCCGGTGAATAATCCGGGAGAACTCGCGACGCCGAATGACGGGTTTCGCAATCCGAACCAATTGCAACGCTTCTTGCTCTTGCAAAATAACGGTTCGACGGCTGTTCACGCGACGATTCCCGGTCAAGCAGGGTTCATGGTGCGATGAAATCCAAGATGAAATTTTCCGTCCCGTTTCGCTTGGTGCTGGTCGTCCCGGCCTTGTTAGGCACGACCCTGGCCTTGGCGGGCTGCTCGCAGTTTGATCCGTATCAACGCACGGGCACTTGGCATGAAAATAACGCCATCAACCACAATATCGCGGTTGAGCTGCAAAATCCGTCAGACATGATCCACGGCCAAAGCAGCCCAGTCCTCACCGGCTCGATTGCCAGTGGCGCGATCTCGGGAGTCGAGAAAGACTCAGGCTTCAGTGGTACCGGTGGCGCCGGTGGTGCTGCTGCTGGAGGCGGTGCTGCTGCTGGTGGTGCAGGCGGCGGTGCCGGTGGTGGTGCCGGTGGTGGTGCTGGCGGCGGGATGGGTGGTGGCGGTGCGGCTGGCGGCGGCGGCGCGGGCTATTAATTGTTTTCGGTCAATGTGTTAACAAAAAGCAAGACATGGCGCTTAAAATGATGGATACTGGTTTGGTTAGGCTATGCTATAAGTTGCCTTGAAGGGGAACATAACGATGGCTATCAATGCAGCATCTGGTCCAATGATCGCGGAGCAACCGCTCGGACGGCGTAAACGAGCGTCTGTGATCGGCTTTGCAAATGATGCGCAATCGATCGCTGTGCTGCGCGATGCTCTCAGCGCCTATTCGAGCGAGTCGGTCGATTTGCGGCGTGGCGATGTGCGCACCGCCACCGAAGTCATGGCGCAAACCGAATCGCCAGATGTGCTGATCGTCGATATTTCCGATGTTCCCGCGCCGATGCAGGCTTTGTCACAGCTCGCCGATGTTGTTGAGCCGGGTATTCAGGTGTTGGTGATTGGCGACGCGGTCGATGTCGATTTTTACCGGCAAGTGACGCGCGGGCTCGGTGTCGCCGAATATATTTTCAAGCCAATCTCGCGTGAAATGGTCGGGCGTTATTTTGGCCCGCTAATCTCGCGTCAGGCGGCCCCGGTCGAGGCGGATCGCGGTGGTCGGGTGATCGCAGTGGTCGGCGCGCGCGGCGGCGTCGGTGCCACCACCATTGCGGCCAATCTTGCGTGGCAATTTGGTGTTTCGTCCAATCGCCATACCGTATTTATCGAGGCGGATCTGCATCGTGGCGCTGCAGCGGCGATGATGCTGGGCACCACCGTCGGCTCTGGCCTCAAAATGGCGCTCGAACGGCCGGATCGTATTGATAGTCTGTTTATCGAGCGTTCGGCCCAAGCGGTGTCCGCGCGCCTGCATTTATTGGCCAGCGAGGAAAAGTTTGGCGTGCGCACCGAACCTGCGCCCGGCGCCGCGCAACGGCTGATTGAAACGCTGCGGCTTCGCTATAATTTCGTAATCATCGATATCCCGCCCGTCGCGCTGTTCAACCATTTTGACATGCTCGATCTCGCGCATCACCGGGTCGTGGTGTTTGACCCAAGCCTGTCTGGTCTGCGCGATGCGATGCGGGTGGTCTCAATACCCAATGGCCCGTTCCAGACCCAGCGGCCGACCATGGTGCTCAACCGGTTCGACCCGAAAGTCGGGCTTACCCCGCAGCGAATTGAGGCTGAAGCCGGCATCACCGTTGATATTACTATTCAGGAATTCGGTCCGCAATTCACCCAGCATGGTAATATGGGCAAACCGGCGATTGAGAAATTCAAGCCGTTTCGCCAAGCCATTCTGGATCTGTCGCATGAAGTTGGTCTGTCGGGCGTCAGCCGGGCCGATATCAGCCAACCGGCCCGTCCGCGCTTCGCCTTGCCTGGCCTGCGGCTGCTTGGCCGCTCGACGAGTCCTGCAACATGAGCGGCGATATCCTCACGCCGCGCTTCGGGCGCCGCGCGCCGGGCAGTGTGCCGGTCAATCCCGTCGCGCCCGGCGCGCAACCAGGCTCGCCCCGCCCGATCCAAGAGGCCCAGCCCGAGGTTGAACAGACAGCCCCGGTTGGTTCGGCCCGCGGTTTCGCCGAGGCCCAGGCCGCGTTTTCAGCGCCGCGCAAGGCGGATGAAGATGCCCGCGCCGAAATTGCCGAATTGCGCACCCTTTGTCTTGCCCGCATGGATGCCGCTGCGGTCGCTTTGCTGTCCTCGCAGCGTCTGCGCCCTGAAATTGAAAAACTAATCGCGGATCTCGCCACCGAAAACCGCATTCAGCTCAACGCACGCGAACAAACGCAACTGGCCTCCGAACTGGTCGATGACATGACCGGGCTTGGTCCGCTGCAACCGTTATTGGATGATGAGTCGATCAACGACATCATGGTCAATGGGCCCAACCGGGTGTTCGTGGAACGCAAAGGCCAACTCTCGCTCACTACCGTTCGGTTCCGCGATTCGGCGCATCTCACCAATATCTGTCAGCGCATCGCAGCCTCGGTCGGTCGGCGCGTCGATGAATCCAGCCCGATGGTCGATGCGCGCTTAAAAGATGGCTCGCGCGTCAATATCGTGCTGCCGCCGCTCGCCATTGACGGGGCGAGTATGTCGATTCGTAAATTTGCCAAACGCTCGATCGAACTCTCAGATCTGGTCAAATATGGCGCGATGAGCGAGCCGATCGCCAAAATCCTGCAAATTGCCGCTCGTTGCCGACTGAATATCATCATTTCAGGGGGCACCGGGTCTGGCAAGACCACGATGCTGAACGCGATGAGCCGGTTTATCGATGCGACGGAACGTGTTGTCACAATCGAAGATGCCGCCGAGCTGCAATTGCTGCAGCCCCATGTGGTGCGCCTTGAAACACGCCCGCCCAGCCTTGAAGGTAAGGGCGAAATCAACCAGCGCGATCTGGTCCGCAACGCGTTGCGTATGCGCCCGGATCGGATCATCGTTGGTGAAACGCGCGGACCAGAAGCGTTCGACATGCTTCAGGCCATGAACACCGGCCATGATGGTTCGATGTCCACGGTCCACGCCAATACCCCGCGTGACGCCATCGCGCGTATCGAAAACATGGTGCAAATGGCCAATGTCGGCCTGACCTTGCGCGCCGTGCGCGCGCAAATCGTTTCCGCCGTCCACATGATCATCCAGGTTGAACGTCAGCGCGATGGCAGCCGCCGTCTGGTGCAACTGGCCGAAATTGCCGGTGCCGAAGACGAAACACCCTTGCTGAACACCATCTTCAAATATGAAGTGCAAGGCGAAACAACTGACGGTAAGCTGTTCGGCGCCTATAAAGTCATGCCGGTTCGCTCGGCCTTTCTCGATAAGCTCAGCTATTACCGGCTTGATCGGCTTTGGCACGCGGCGCTTGAAGAAGCCGCTGGATGAGCCACCACGCCGAAATTTTCTTGGGATTGATGATCCCGCTGGTGCTGCTCATCCTGGTTGCCGGGCGGTGGTCGGTTAAGCAGTTCGATCACGATCACCATTTCCAAGGCCGCATTCGGGCCGCGACCGATATTACCGAAAATGCGAACGTCATTGATGCCGATGACGTTTCATTGCAACGCAAGGTCGATAAAACCAAGTATTTCCGCGATCTCGGCGACAAATTCCTGCAAATCGATCCCTATCAAAGCCGGTATTACCAATTAAACTGGCTGTTGACCCTGATTTTGCTGTTAATCGTCACGGTCATCGTCATCTATTTTTCCATCATCCTGTTTGGCCACCGCTTGATTCTCACCTTTATCGGCGGTCCGATCATGTTTTGGCTGATGTGCCGAACCATATTTGGTGTGATGAATCAGTCGCGTCGCGGCAAATTATTCGAACAATTCCCTGATACGATTGATGCGGTGGTGCGCTCGGTCCGGGTCGGCATTCCGGTGGTCGAGGCGTTGCGGGTGGTGGTGCGCGACACGCATGAGCCAACGCGAACCGAGTTTGCCCGCCTCGCGGACCTCCTGGCGGTCGGTGTGCCCATGGACGAAGCCATTCGCCAAATCGCGGATGACAATAAAATCGCCGAATACGGATTTTTCGCAGCCGCCATCGGGCTCCAGGCGAAATCCGGTGGCAGCATCGCGACCACGCTCGAAACCTTATCCTCCGTCATCCGTCGCCGTGTGGCAATCCGCCAGCGCGGTTTCGCATTGACATCTGAGGCGCGCACCAGCGCAACCGTGCTCACATTGCTGCCGGTTCTCGCGACCGTCGGTTTGTTGTTCCTCAGCCCGTCTTACGCGAAAAAACTGTTCTTCACCGATTACGGCCACCGATCTCTCGCAATCGCGCTGATTTTGCTG
This sequence comes from Acidiphilium sp. MT5, assembly GCF_054767495.1. Classification (NCBI taxonomy): domain Bacteria; kingdom Pseudomonadati; phylum Pseudomonadota; class Alphaproteobacteria; order Acetobacterales; family Acidocellaceae; genus Acidiphilium; species Acidiphilium sp. MT5. Next base: position 173,093 of record NZ_BAABMR010000004.1, on the reverse strand, counting down.
GTTCTCGGTCAGGCGGTGATGCGATGGATGATCCGTGGCACATTAAATTCGGTTCGCTAGCCCATGACTATTTCCGTGACGATTATGATCATTATCGGCCTGCTTCTCGTAATCATTGCGAGTGCTTTGGCGTTGATGCGCGATGTCAATCAGCGTGAAGTGCTGAGCCGGCGGATTTCGATTGCCATCGATACCGGCGGGGCACCGCAATTGCGTCAGCGCGCCAGCGGTGCCGCGCTGACTGACAAAATCAGCGCAATCGGATTGGCAGTTGTTAATCGCGGAATGCTGTCGAAAAAAACCGTGACCGAACTCCAGCACATGCTGGAGAGTGCTGGCATGCGCAGCCGCTCAGCGTTCGGTCTATTCCTCGGCACCAAGGTTTTGCTGACGCTGATCCTGCCCTTGATAACGCTCGCGATCGGCTTCGCGCTGGGCAAGCGACCGATTTATGTTTTCGTCGCGGCCGCCGTTTCGCTGATCATCGGCATGCTCGCACCAGAAATGGTTCTGCAACGAATTCGGCAAAGCTATCTTCGCAAAGTCGAAGGCGGCGCCGCAGACGGGCTGGATATGCTGGTTATCTGCGTGGATTCTGGCCTGGGCCTGCAATCAGCGCTGCAGCGTGTGGCCGATGAAATGCGCACGCTGCACGCCGAATTCTCGCAGGAGCTTCTGCTCACCGTGCGCGAACTGCAAATCGGCGCTACTGTTGAGACTGCCCTCACCAATCTGCGCGATCGCACCGGGATCGAGGCGTTCAAGCGGCTCTGTGGCACGTTGATCCAAGCGCTGAGCTACGGCACGCCACTCACCGCGGCCCTGCGCAATCTTTCGGCTGAATTGCGGCAACTGGCCCTGGTGCGCTTCGAAGAAAAGGCCGCGAGCCTGCCGGTTAAGCTCACCGTGCCGATGATTTTGTTCATCCTGCCCAGCCTGTTTGCGGTGATCGCAGGCCCCGCAGCACATAATGTGATGAACGATTTGAAGCATTTCGGCGGCCATTAGAGCACGCACCATTGACGGCGCGCTGGTTTCAGAGGACGTGCCATCAAGCGAATATCCTCGCGCCGCCGATCGGAGACAATCATCGATGACCCAAAGCTGCCGCACCAGCGCCATCCTGCTCCTGAGCCTATCCTTTCTCGCCGGCTGCGCTGGAAAGCCGCCCGAACAAATCAAAATCGGCGCCAGCACCCTCAACGTCGCCACCACCGCCCTGGCCGGGGGTGATCCGCAAATGGCCCTCAACGTCACCAACGCGGTGCTGAAAGATCATCCCCGCAATGTCGATGCGCTGGTCGATCAGGGCGATGCCTATTACGAAATGCATATCTGCCAAAAAGCCATCCCCGCCTACAACACCGCCTTGAGCGTTAACCCGCACGCCGCTGGCGCTGAAATTGGCCTCGGTCGCTGCCTGATGAACAGCAATCCCAAAGGGGCGGTTGCCGCCTTCACCGCCGCTACCCAGGATAATCCGCAGGACGCGAAAGCCTTCAATGATCTTGGCATCGCTAATGACGAAATTGGCGAAATCCCTCAAGCCAACCAAGCCTTCAGGCAAGCCCTCGCGATCGACCCGACCATGCGCGCCGCCAAAGTCAATTACGGCTTCTCGCTCGCGCTCGGTGGTGAGCCGCAAAAAGCCCAAGCGATTCTCGGCCCGCTCGCTATGGCGCCGAACGCAACGCCGCGTATCCGCCAGGATTACGCCGCCGCCTTGGCCATCGGCGGCAATCTGAACCAGGCACAAGCGGTGCTCACCCAAGACATGTCCCCGGCAGACGCCCAGGCACTGATCACCCAGTTCCAAAACATGGCAGCCCAAATCGCCACCAGCCAGCAACCCGCCGCGATGCCCACCATAGCGCCCACGCCTGCTTCGACGCCAACGCTTACGGCAACGCCTTTGCAGGCACCAACCGCCAAACCAGCGCCGCACTCTTGATCAATCGCCGCCAACCGTGCAAAAGCGCGTTGCGTCGCTGATTGATAAGGTAACGCTGCGGGCGTGGTGGAACTGGTAGACGCGCCGGACTCAAAATCCGGTTCTGGTGACAGAGTGTCGGTTCGATTCCGACCGCCCGCACCACCCTCTCGGCGCGCTTCCCAATCAGGCCATGTTCCGCTCAGGCGTTCTTGGTATCAATCCAGCCGATATGCCGGTCGCTGCGGCGATACACCACGTTCAGCGCTTGGTTGCCCGCATTGCGAAACAGCAAAACCGGCTGATCGGTCAAATCCATCCGCATCACCGCCTCGCTCACGCTCAGCGTCTCCACCTCGGTTTGCAGCTCGGCAATCACTGCCGCATGCGGCCCCACTTCCGGCGCAGCGCCGTTGATTTTCGGCTCAGCCAGTTCCTCACTGCCATCCTCGCGATCATAGACTTCGCGCAACACAAATTGCCGCGCCATTTCCGGCTGCGCCTTCCCCGTCACCTCACGCGCATGCTCATTCACCCGTCGCCGATAGCGTCGCAGTCGCTTGGCAATATGCTCCGCCGCATCATCGAACGCCGCATGCGCGTCTCCCGCCTCGCCCTCGCCGCGTAAAATCAGCCCGCGCGCGGCATGGACATTAATATCGCAGGTGAAAAAACTGCGCGCCCGGCTAAACGTCACATGCGCTTCGAGCGCATGGTCAAAATATTTGCCGGTAATGGTCTCGAGCTGACGCGAAACATGCACGCGCAGCGCGTCCGAGAGGTCAACTTGCTTGCCGGAGACTGTAAGTTGCATCGCGACTATCCTTTGCGAAGCGATTGGTGCCGGTTCGAATCTCGAACGGATCAATGAATTTGGGCTACCCCATCAATCCTTTATCCCGTCGGCGCTGCGCCGAACCAGGGATGCGCATCGCCTCGCGGTATTTGGCCACAGTTCGGCGGGCAATGTCTATGCCTTCCTTTTGTAATATTTTGGCCAACGCCTCGTCAGACAAAACGGCCCCTGCCGGCTCACCCTCAATCAGCGCCGCAATCCGATGGCGAACCGATGAGGCGCTGTGATTCTCGCCATCCACGCCGCCCAGTGCCGCGGTGAAAAAGAACTTCATCTCAAAAATTCCGCGCGGCGTCGCCATCGATTTATTGGCCGTTACCCGGCTGATCGTGCTTTCATGCAGCTCCAACGCCTCGGCAATATCACGTAAGGTCAAAGGCCGTAACTGCGCGATGCCGGCGCGAAAAAACCCCTCCTGCAATTGCACAATCGTGGTCGCCACCCGCAAAATCGTCTGCGCCCGCGCCCCCAGCGCCCGCACCAGAAAACTCGCCGCCTGCAAATTCTCGTTCAAAAATTGCTTGGTCTCACGCGCCGCCCCCACCGCCATCCGCGCATGAAAACCGCGCCGGATCAGCACGCGTGGCATCGTCTCCGGGTTCAATTCCGCACTATAGGTGCCATCCGGCCCCAGCCGGATGATCACATCTGGGATCAAAGCCCGCATTGGCTCCGATTCGAACCGCGCCCCCGGCTTGGGGTCCAAGCGCCTTATTTCGGCGATCATATCGCGCAAATCCGCCTCATCCACCCCGCAAATCGCCAACAACGCCCGATAATCGCGCCGCGCCAACACATCCAAACGCCCGATCAGCGCCGCCATCGCCGGATCAAACCGGTTTTGCTCCATTAGCTGCACCGCCAAGCACTCGGCCAAATCGCGCGCGAACACCCCGGTAGGGTCAAACCGCAGCATTTTGTGCCGCACCGCCTCCAGCGTCTCCAGCGCCACACCTAAACTCGCCGCAATCGCCTCCGGCGGCTCGGCCAGCCAACCACTCGGCTCCAAGGCGGCAATCAGCGCCCGCGCGATCCGCCATGTCGGCGCATCGTGAAAGGTCAGCCGCGCCTGCTGCTCAACATGCTCGCGCAAACTCGCTGGACGCTCCGCAATCCAGCCCGTCGCGTCCTCCTCCCCATCATCAAACCGGTTTTGCCCCCCAGCCTGATCGGAACCCAATCCCGGATCATAAACATTGGAAAAATCGGTATCGAGTGGCACGGGCGGCACCAAAACCGCCTCCGCATCGGGCGCCAGTGCCCCGCCATCCCGATCAACCCCGCTCGCCACCTCGCCAACCGCGCCCGCCCCCTCGCGCACCAGCAGCGGATTGCGCAGCATCTCTTCTTCCAAAAACTGCGCCGCTTCGACATTGGTGAATTGCAGCAATTGGATCGCCTGCCGCAATTGCGGCGTCATCACCAGGCTCTGTGACTGCCTGACATCAAGGCGCGGTCCGATCGACATGCGATCACTATACTAAATTTTTGCCCCAACGCCAGACCAAACCGAAATTTGGCCCGATTATTGCTTATAATTTCTCGCCGTCACACTTAATCGTTCATTATCAATCTATTGTGGCAATGCCAATCCCTGATCGGCGGAGTTCTCGCGCGTCAAACCATGGACAAACAAACCAAACTCGACCGCAAATGTGGCCCCCAACAGCCCTCGCGGTTTGGAATGTCCGCCTGTTATCATCAACGCGTGACAATCGGACCTTGCCGGATCGGGTGATCGCCCCGCCGCACCCTTGAATCGCCCGCCGGTTCCTGCCACGAATCCCTCATGCACCCGCACCGCCTGTTCGCACCGCCCGCTATCTCGTTCGAGTTTTTCCCCCCAAAAACCGAAGCCTTGGAAACGCAGCTCTGGTCCTGCATTCGCAGGCTTGAGCCGCTCAAACCGCGCTTTGTCTCCGTCACCTATGGCGCAGGCGGCTCCACCCAGGAGCGCACCCACGCCACCATCACTCGCCTGCTCGCGGAAACCAGCCTGATCCCCGCAGCGCACCTCACCTGTGTCGGGGCCTCGCGCGCGGCGGTCGATGCGGTGGCGCGCCGCTATTGGGATGCCGGCGTGCGCCATATCGTCGCACTCCGGGGCGATGTTCCCGGCGGCGGGCCTTATCAGCCGCACCCGCAGGGCTATCATTTCGCCGCTGATTTGGTGGCCGGGCTCAAGCGCATCGGCGATTTCGAAATTTCCGTCGCGGCCTATCCGGAAACCCACCCGCAAGCGGCCAGCCCTGGCGATGATTTGGATAATCTCAAGCGCAAGCTCGATGCCGGGGCCAGCAACGCGATTACCCAGGTGTTTTTCGATACCCATAAATATCTGGATTTCCTCAACCGCGCCCGCGCCGCCGGCATCACCGCGCCGATCATCCCCGGCATCATGCCGGTCTCCAATTTCGCCCAAGCCCAGCGCATCGGTGCCATGGGCGGCACCAGCGTTCCCGCCTGGATGGCCGATATGTTCGAGGGGCTCGATGACGAGCCTGACACCAGGCAATTGGTCGCTGCCAGCATCGCCGCCGAACAGGTTCGCTTGCTGCAAGCCAATGGCGTTACCGAATTTCATTTCTACACGCTCAACCGCGCCGATCTGACCTATGCCATCGCCCGCATCCTCGGCGTGAAGCCGCGCGCGTGAGCGATTATCTCGCCCGCCTCAATCCAGCCCAGCGTGAGGCTGTCGAGACCATCGATGGCCCGGTGCTGGTGCTGGCAGGTGCTGGCACCGGCAAAACCCGCGTGCTGACCACGCGCTTTGCCCATATTCTGCTCTCCCGCCGTGCCTTCCCGAACCAAATTCTCGCCGTCACTTTCACCAACAAAGCCGCCCGCGAAATGCGCGAACGTGTCGCCGCTCTGCTCGATCAGCCGGCCGAAGGGCTCTGGCTCGGCACGTTCCACGCGCTCGCGGCCCGCATGCTGCGCCGCTACGCCGAGCGGGTCGATCGCACGGCGAATTTTTCCATCCTCGATCCGGACGATCAACTCCGCACCCTGAAACAAGTAATGGAAGCGCACCGGATCGATGTGAAACAATTTTCTCCGCAAGTGCTGATGAGCCTGATCCAACGCTGGAAGGATCGCGGCCTCCTGCCCGCCGATGTCCCCGCCGATCAGGACCAGGATTTCGGCATTCACCCCGCGCGCATCCTCTATGGCGCCTATCAAGACCGGCTGCGCGCCCTCAATGCCATGGATTTCGGCGATCTTTTGCTGCTCTCAATGGATTTGCTCAAGCGTGATCCTGAGGTTCTGGCCCATTACCATCGCCGCTTTCGCTATATTTTGGTCGATGAATATCAAGACACCAATTTGGTGCAATATTATTGGCTGCGCCTGCTCGCCCAGGCCGAGAAAAATATTTGCTGCGTCGGTGATGATGACCAAAGCATCTATTCCTGGCGTGGCGCTGAAATCGAAAATATTCTCCGCTTCGAGCATGATTTTCCCGGCGCGAAAATCGTCCGGCTTGAGGCGAATTACCGCTCCAGCGCGCCGATTCTGGCTGCCGCATCCGGCTTGATCGCCCATAATGAGGGTCGTCTCGGTAAAACCCTGTATCCAGGCCGTGCCGATGCCACCGGCGAAAATATCGAGGTGCAAGCCTTCTGGGATTCCGATGAAGAATCCCGCGCCGTCGCCCAGCGTATTGAGTCGCTCCGCCAATCCGGCCACCGCCTCGCCGAATGCGCCGTCTTGGTGCGCGCCGGCTTTCAAACCCGCGCCTTTGAAGAACGCTTCATCACCATCGGCCTGCCCTACCGCATCATTGGCGGCCTGCGCTTTTACGAGCGCGCCGAAATTCGCGACGCGATCGCGTATTTGCGGGTGCTGGTGCGCCCCACCGATGATTTGGCCTTTGAGCGCATCATCAACGTGCCCAAGCGCGGCCTCGGTGACACCGCCTTGCGCGCCCTGCATGAGCGGGCCCGCGCCGATCAGGTGCCGCTCTTCGCCGCCGCCCAGCGGATCGATGCGGAATCAACCCTGCGCGGCAAAGCGCGCGAAGGGCTGCGCGGGCTGTTGGCCGGCTTTGAGCGCTGGCGCAGCGCCCTGCCGCGTGATGGCCATGTGACCACGCTTGCGCATCTGCTCGATGATAGCGGCTACACCGCCATGTGGCAGGAGCAAAAAACCCCGGACGCACCGGGGCGTTTGGAAAATCTCAAAGAACTCGTCCGCGCTCTCGCCGATTTCGAGACCATCGAAGGCTTCCTCGATCACGTCGCGCTGGTCATGGATAATGATGACGCGCCCGATGATGACAAACTGTTCTTAATGACGCTGCACGCCGCCAAAGGCTTGGAATTCGACACGGTTTTTCTGCCCGGCTGGGAGGAGGGCGTGTTTCCCAACCAGCGCGCGCTCGATGAAGGCGGCACCAAATCGCTCGAAGAAGAGCGGCGCTTGGCCTATGTCGGCATCACCCGCGCGCGCCACCGGGCGATCATTTCCCATTGTGCCAATCGGCGGATTTTTGCCAATTGGCAAACCAGTATTCCCTCGCGCTTCATCGAGGAATTGCCCGCCGAGGTGGTCGCGGTCACCGGATCGGCAGCTTTGGAACGCGCGCGCGGCACCGCGCCGGTTTTTCACACGGCGCGCCCGGTGCTCGCGCTGCGCCCGCAAGAATGGTCAACCCCCGCCCGCCCCGCGCGCGCCACGCGCATTGCCGTGGGCACACGGGTATTCCACCAAAAATTCGGCTATGGCACCGTCCGCGATGCTGAGGATGATCGGCTCGATATCGACTTTGACCAAGCAGGAGAAAAACGCGTGCTGGATCGTTTCGTGGAGCCGGTATGACCGCGCGCGTGGAATTGCTGGATCGGGTGGTCGCAACCGTCCCGCCCGATGCGCTGGAAGCCTACGAATCCGCCATCGCCGCGCATTGCCTAGCGGTCAGCTTCACACTTGATGAAGCGCGCAATATCTGGGTGATCGAAGGCTATGCCGAGCTAGGCACGCTCACCGGCCTCGATCATAGCCTGCTGATCGCCGAGGCGATCACCGGCGTCGCCGCCCTCATCGAGCGCGATCAAGTCCCCGCCGGTGGCTGGCTTGCCCGCTCTTATGCCGGCTTCCCCGAGCAACAAATCGGCGCCCGCTTCGCCATCCGTGGCAGCCATATCAGCGAGCCGCCAGCCCCTGGGCGCCTCACCATCACGCTGGATGCCGGGTTGGCTTTTGGCTCTGGCGAGCATCAATCAACCCGTGGCTGCCTGCTCGCGTTAGAGCAGCGCTACCGCCAGCGTCGGCCCTTGCATATGCTGGATTTGGGCACCGGCTCGGGTGTGCTCGCCATCGCCTGCGCCAAGCTCTGGCATCAACGCCTATTGGCCACCGACATTGATGCCCGATCTGTGCGGGTCGCGCGCGAAAATGCGCGCCGCAACGGGGTGGGCGCTTGGCTCAATGTGACCAAAGCCGATGGCTGGCAAAGCCGTGCGCTGAAGCGCGCCGCGCCGTTCGATTTGATTTTGGCGAATATTCTGGCGCGGCCCTTGGCTGCCATGGCCGGCACGCTCGCCACCCATTTGGCGCCTGGCGGTACCGCCATTCTGGCCGGCCTGCTCACCGTGCAAGAGCGCTGGGTGCTCACCGCCCATCGCCGCCACGGCTTGGTTTTGCAATCGCGCATTCGATCCGGCGCATGGAGCACCCTGGTGCTCCGCAAACCGGATCGGCGGCAACGCTAAACCCGATGCGATTACAGGCGGCGGGCGAAATCGTCGCTGGCCACGCCCGGAATATCGGCGCGGGTCAGGCCGATATCGGCCAATTCGCGGTCGTTCAACTGGCTCAATTCCAGCGCCACGCTGCGCCGGGTGCGGAACTGCGCAAGCAAATGGCGGCCACGCTCGAACAGGCTGGCAGCCTGACGCGCGTTTTCGCGAAACGCCGCGGCAATCGCTTCGTCCTGCGCGGCGACGGCGTTGGTGATGGCGGCCCCGGCGTCACGACGCCGGTTGTTCAGGGTGATCGACATAGGAAACCTCGTTTGGGGAGCTGTTTCACCGATCCAATTTGATCGGCTTGTGTTATGAGCTGGAAAATAGCGCGTTGCGGGCGCGGCGGTAGCTGGATTCTTTCGCGCCCAGCCATGTGTTAAACGCATAGAATGAGGGAAATTGCATGCGCTCTGATCATGTCAAGAAAATTCGCCACTGGCTGCAAGAACGCGGCTTGCAAGGGTTCATCCAGCCGCGCAACGATGAGTTTTTGGGCGAATATGTGCCGGAATCAGATGCGCGCTTGGCTTGGCTCACCGGCTTTACCGGCAGTGCCGGGCTCGCCATCGTGCTTGCCGATCAAGCGGCGGTGTTTTCCGATGGTCGCTACACTATTCAACTGGCCGAGCAGACCGATCCGGCCATTTGGCAGCGTCTGCACATGATCGAAACCAAACCAGAAGCCTGGCTCGCCGCCCATGGCCCCGCTGGCGCGCGCATCGGCTATGACCCGTGGTTGATGAGCGCCAATGCCGTCGCCGCGTTCAGCGATGCCGGGGTGGTGATGGTGCCAAGCGAAAACCCGATTGACGTGTTTTGGCATGACCGCCCCCCCGCGCCAATGGCCAAAGCGCAGCCGCATCCGCTGCGCTATGCGGGCGAATCCGCCGTGGAAAAGCGCGCCCGCATCGGAGCCACCATCGCCGCCAGCGGTGCCGATGCCGCCCTGCTGACCGATCCGCATGCGGTGGCCTGGTTGCTGAATTTGCGCGGCGGCGATTTGCCGCACACCCCGCTAGCCTTGGCCACCGCGTTGCTCCGGCGTGATGGCAGTGCCTTGCTGTTCATTGCACCCGAAAAAATCGATGCCACGGTCGCAGCCCATCTCGGCCCCGAGGTGGAGGTCGTGTCGCGCAACGCCATGGCCCAGGCGCTCGGCACCCTGCGCGGCAAGCGCGTCGTGCTCGATCCGGCGACCGCCCCGATCCGTTACACCCAAATGCTCGGCGATATGGGCGTCATCACCGTGTCCGGCGATGATCCATGCGTGCTGCCCCGCGCGCTGAAAAACCCGGTCGAACAGGAGGGGGCGCGCGCCGCCCATCGGCGCGATGCGCTGGCGATGACGCGCTTTATCGCCTGGTTCACCCGCGAAGCGCCGCGCGGCGATCTCGATGAATTATCTGCTGCCGCGAAATTGCGGGAATTTCGCGCCCAGGCCCCCGAATTTCGCGCCGAGAGCTTCGCGCCCATCTCCGGTGCCGGCGAGCATGGCGCGGTCATCCATTACAGCGCCACCCCCGCCAGTAATCGGCCCATCAAGCCCAACGAGCTTTATCTGATCGATAGCGGCGGCCAATATCCCGATGGCACAACCGATATCACCCGCACCCTCTGGACCGGGCCGGATGCGCCACCGCCCGAGATCATTGAGCGCTACACGCGAGTGCTCGCCGGCCATATCGCCATCGCCCGCGCGGTGTTCCCCGAGGGCACCACCGGCCCGCAGCTCGATGCCCTGGCGCGCGCGCCGCTCTGGGAAGTCGGGTTGGATTTCGATCACGGCACCGGCCATGGCGTCGGCTCCTATCTGTCGGTGCATGAAGGCCCTGCCGGCATCAGCCGTGCGGGCAAGCCCGTGCCGTTACAGCCCGGCATGATCCTCTCTGACGAGCCAGGCTTTTATCAGGAGGGGGCCTATGGCATCCGCATCGAAAATCTGCTGCTGGTCAAAAACTGCACCAAATTTTCCACCCCGCGCCGGTTCCTCAGTTTCGAAACCCTCACGCTGGTTCCCTATGATGACCGGCTGATCGATCTATCGCTCCTGGATCGGCCCTCGCAGGCTTGGCTTGCTGATTACCAAGCGCAGGTGCGCGCTTTGATCGGCTAGACCCTAATCGGCGAGCACGTCGATTGGATCGTAGTTTGGTCACCGGTCGCGCATCGCCGGATTGGCAAGCGCGCTGCATTGCGGCAACATCATGCCATGCGATTATTTGTCGCCCTAGATTTGCCGTGGGAGATCAAGCAGGCGCTCGCCGCGCTCGCGATTAATCTGAGCGGTGCGCGGTGGGTGCCCGCGCAGAACATGCATCTCACGCTCCGGTTCATCGGCGAAGCCAACCGGCTGCAAGCCGAAGAGATCGATCACGCGTTGGCCGCCGTGCGCGCCCGTGGCTTCGAACTGACCCTCGCCGGCGCAGGCTGGTTTGAAAAGGCGGGCCGCGCCAACACGCTATATATCGGCGTGGTGCGCAACGAGGCATTGCTGCATTTGCAAGCCAAAATCGAAACCGCGCTGCGGCGAGCGGGCCTTACTGCCGAACGGCGGCGCTTCGCCCCGCATGTCACGCTGGCGCGGATGGATCAGCCGGTCACGCCGCGCCTCGTTGAGTTTGTCCAGGCGCGCAATCTCTATCGCTCACCGCCGTTTCCGATTGAGCATATCACTTTGTTCAGCTCGCATCTCGGCGGCGATGTCCCTGATTACACCGCCGAAATGGATTACGCCCTGGCACCTCCCGCGCCAGTCTGAGATTTGGTCTGAGCTTCGGCCTGAGCCTCGGCCTGAGCCGCACCAATCACGCGCGAATGGCCGCGAAACTGCGCAATCCTGCGCGGCCCGCCCGGCGCGTCGGCGGTCACCACCACGTCATAAATCCCGTTGCGGCCAAAGCGCTCAAGCTCGGTCGCGCGGGCCTCCAGCACATCGCCAATCCGCGCCGGTGCGAGATAGGTAATCGTGCAATGCGCCGCCACCGCATCATCCCCGTGCGAGTTACAGGCGAAGGCGAAGGCACTATCAGCGAGGGCAAAAATAAACCCACCATGGCAGGTGCCATGGCCGTTCACCATCGCGCCGGTAACGGTCAGGCGCAGCGTCGCCGCCCCCGGCGCAATCGCCTGCAAAACCATCCCCAACCCGGTCGTGGCCGCGTCGGAAGCCAGCATCTGCGCCGCCCGGCGCTCGGCCCGATGTTGCGCTGCAATAATTAGAGTTTCATGCATATATCAATCCTTATGCAAATAGGTTGACTCAGCCCCTTGCCGTTTACGTAGCTTGTGGCATTATTGTGCCGGGGCCAAACAAGACCCTGCGCGCAACACGCACAGTATTGAGGGGAGAGAAGAATGTCCAAACCCAACATCAAGCGGGGGGCTGGGATCGCCTTGGCAGCAATTTTGGCGGCCGGCGTTTCCACCGTCGCGGTTCAGGCCGCACAGAAGCCGATTGTCATCGGCGTTACCGCTGAAATGGCAACCATTCCGGGCAAGGCGATTGCCAACGGCGCGACCTTAGCCGTCCAGCAAATCAACGCGGCGGGTGGCATTAATGGTCGGCCGATCAAGCTGATCATCGAAGATAATCACGTCTCGACCACCGATGCGATCCGCTCGTTCCAGCGCATGACCCGCCAGGATCACGCGGTTGCGATTCTCGGTGCGTTTACCAGCGAAGTCGCCTTGGCGCTCGAACCCTGGTCAGCCCGCTTGCATGAGCCGTTCCTGATCACCGGGGCTGCTTCCAACAAGCTCGCCGAATATGTCCATGCCGATTATGCGCAGCGGAAATATATTTTCCATGCCTATCTGCCCGCCGCCTATCTCGCGCAAGCGGTTTGCGATTCCACCAAGGATTTGCTGGTGCCGATGCATATGACCACCGCTGTGGTGCTCAGCGAAGACGCCGCATGGACCAAGCCGCTCGATGCCGGCTACGATAAATGCCTGCCCAAAATTGGCGTCAAAGTTTTGGATAATATTCGCTTTGATCCCAACACCACCGATTTCACCCCGATTTATCAAAAAATCGAGGCGATGCACCCGGCCATGATCATGGCGGGCTGGGCGCATGTCGGTGTGCAACCCACCGTGCAATGGGCCGAACAAAAAGTGCCGGTCGCCTTGGTCGGCATCAACGCGCAAGCCGGGTCCTCGCTGTTTTGGAAAGCCACTAATGGCGCAACCGAAGGGGTGCTGACCGGCAACACCTCCGCCCCCGGCGTCGCGATCACACCGAAGACCATCCCGTTCACCAACGCCTATAGCAAGGAGTTCGGCTCGGAACCGGCCTATTCGGCCTACTCGACCTATGACGCGATGTATGCGCTCGCGGATGCGATCAAGCGGGAAAAATCAACCAAGCCCAACGCCATCGTGGCCGGGTTGGAAAAAACCGATATGGTCGGCACCCAAGGCCGCCTCGAATTCCAAGGCAAAGCGGCCAAATTTACCCATGCGCTGCGCTATGGCCCTGGCTATATCACCGGCGTTGCCATCCAGTGGCAAAATGGCGTGCAAAAATGCGTCTGGCCGTTGAAATTGGCCAATGCGAAAGTGGTTTTCCCATCATTTGTCACGTCGGCGAAATAAGAATTTCGCGCACGGGCCGGGTGTTCGCGCACCCGGCCGGCTTTCTCTAACGTTCCCTGAGGAGCGAAAATTCTTGCTCGCGCTACAGATTCTTATCGATGGTTTCGCGATCAGCACGCTCTACGCCCTGGGAGCGCTTGGTTTTACCTTGATCTTCGGGGTGAGCGGCGTGCTCAATCTGGCCCATGGCGGCTTGCTCGTCGTCTCGGCCATGGCGGCTTGGTATGTCGGCACTGCCCTCGGCGCCAATGCCTGGGTTAGCGCTGGTGTGGGCATCGGCGCAGGCCTCGCGGTCACGCTGGTCTCCTATGGCGCGGTGGTGCGCCCGGTGCAGCGCTCGCGGGCCATTCCCGGCGCCGAGCGCGAACTCTTTGTGCTCACCGCAACCTTGTTATGGGGGGTGATGCTGCAAGAGCTGCTCGATTACTGGTTTTCCGACACGCCGGTGGCGGTCAAGCCGTTGCTCTCCGGCACGGTCAATTTTCTGGGTGTGCGCACGCCGATCAATGAATTTCTCACCGCCGCCATCGCCTGGGCGGTGATGGGTTTGCTCTGGCTGTTAGTCAATCGCACCGATATTGGCAAAAGGCTACGCGCCACCGCGATCAATCCGCGCGCTCTCACGCTGCTCGGCTTCGACCTTGAGCGTATTTATCTGGTCGCGTGGCTGATTTATGGCCTGCTCGCCGGCATTGCCGGGGTGCTGATCGGCAGCTTTTTAGGCTCCGGCTCCGGGTATATCGCGGGCCTCACCGGCAGCGCCTTCACCATCGTCGTGCTCGGCGGTCTCGGCTCGGTCTCCGGCACGCTCATCGCCGCCTATATCGTGGGTTATATCGAAACGCTCACGGCCTATCTGGTGTCGCCAGCCTTGCGCGAAGTCCCCGCTTTGTTATTGCTGATCGCCGTGATGTATGTCCGCCCGCAGGGGCTGCTGGGCAAACGTTGATGCAGGCGTTCAAAACCCGAAACATCCTGATTCTCGCAGCCATTCTCGCGATTTTGGTCGTCCTGCCCTTCGGCGCGGGCAGCTATGTGCTCGGCGTGCTCACCACCGCTTTTTACTTCGCCGTGTTCGCCATGTCGTGGGATTTGCTGTTTGGCTATGCTGGCGAGGTAAATTTCGGCCCCACCTTCCTGATCGGTCTTGGGGCGTATGGCGCGGGCATCGGCAATGCCTTGCTCGGTATGCCGTTGCCGGTTGCCGTGCTGTTTGGCACCGCCGTCGCTGTGATTGGCGGCGTCGCGCTCGCGATTCCGGCGCTGAAACTCAGCGGGCCCTATCTCGGATTAATCACCCTGGTCGCCGTTTTGCTCCTGCAACAAGCCATTGTGATTTTCGCGGGCGTCTCCGGCGGTGAAATCGGCCTTTCCGTTCCCTCGGTGCTCTCGATCAGCAGTAAAATCAATTACGCCTATGCCCTGATTTTCATGATCATCAGTGGCGCCATTCTGCTCACCATCGCCCGGTCCTCGCTCGGCATGATCCTGCAAGCCGCCGGGCAAGATCGCGTCGCCGCCGCCGCCCTGGGCTTTGATGTCACCCGGCATAAAATTCTCGCCTTCGCGGTTTCGGCCTTTTTCTCCGGCCTCGCCGGGGCGTTGCTGGTGTTTTATCTCGGTACCGCCTCGGTCAATGCCGTGGTTGATCTCGCCATCGGCATCCGCGTGATCATCGCCGCTGTCATGGGCGGTCGGCGCACCATCATTGGTGGTGCCATCGGCGCGATTTTCCTGATTGTCGCTGCCGAACTGCTCAGGCCCCTTGGCCAACTTTCCTCCTTCGTCGTGGCCTTGATGGCGCTCGGCGTCATCATGTTTTTCCCCGATGGCCTGCTGGGCATGATCGCGGCGCGGCGGCGCTCATGAAGGATTCAGCACCACGCTTGGTGGTTGAAGGTCTGTCCAAACGATTTGGCGGGCTGGTCGCGGTCAAATCGCTCGATTTTTCGCTCTATGGCGGCGAAATTCTTGGGCTGATCGGCCCGAATGGCTCCGGTAAATCGACCGCCATGCAAATGGTCATGGGCGTGGTTAAACCCACCGCCGGGCGGATTTTGCTCGATGGGGTCGATCTGGCTGGCCGGCCAACCCATCAAATCGCGCGCGCCGGCGTTGGCCTCGTGTTTCAACATGCCCGCCCGCTGCGTTTGCAAACCGTGCTGCAAAACATCCTGCTCGGCCTGCTGCCCGATAGTCTCACCCGGCTGCGCCCGCCCTCTGGCGCGCTCGATCGGGCGCGCGAAATCGCAGCCCTTTGCGGCCTCGATAAAGTGCTGGACCGCACGCCCGCGAGCCTGCCATTCGCTGATTTACGCCGCATGGAAATGGCCAAAGTGATGGCGCGGGATCCGCGCGTAGTCCTGGTCGATGAACCGTTCGCCGGCCTCGCGCGCGATGAAGTCGAGGATTTCGCAGCCCTGATCAGGGCCTTTCGCGATCAAGGCCGTGCGGTGATGCTGGTCGATCACAATGTCAAAAGCATCGCCGCCCTGGCCGACCGCGTGCTGGCGCTTTATCTCGGCGAAAAAATCGCCGAAGGCACGCCTGACCATGTGATGCGCGATGAAACCGTCCGCCGCGTTTATATTGGCGGCGCCATTGAAACCCATGAGCGCCCCGAGGCCGAGATTAACGCGCATCAAGTGCTGCTTGATGTTGCTGATCTCAGCGTGTTTTACGGCAAGGCCCAAGCGCTCGATCAAATCTCGCTGAAAGTGCATCAAGGCGAGTTCGTCTCAGTCGTCGGCCTCAACGGCGCGGGAAAAACCTCGTTATTCAACGCCATGTCCGGCCTCGTTGCCCATCAAGGCACGATCAGTTGGGATGGCGAAATCCGCCGCAAAACCGACCCCGCGGCCATCGCCCGCGCAGGCCTGGTGCAGTGCGCGGAGACGCGCGAATTGCTGGGCACCATGAGTGTCGCCGATAATCTCGATTTGGCAGCGCAACGGCTTCCCGCCGCCGAGCAAAAATCGCGGCAAGATTGGCTCTTTGGATTATTCCCCATTCTCAAATCCCGGCGTGAGCAACAAGCCCGCACCTTGTCGGGCGGCGAGCAGCAAATGCTCGCCATCGCCCGCGCTTTGATGATGAAGCCGCGCCTGCTGATCCTCGATGAACCAACATTGGGCCTCGCACCGGTCATCCTCGCCCAGTTATCGGATGCCTTGCGGGTGCTGCGCGAAACCACCGATATCACGCTGCTCTTGGGTGAGCAGAATATCACCTTTGCCCTGCCCCACGCTGATCGCGTTTATTTGATCGAACATGGGCGGCTGGTTTGGCAGGGCACACCTGCCCGATTCGCTGAAGAAGCAGGAAAAAACTACCTATGACGCAATTCGTCTGTGTCGTTCAAGCAACGCTATCATTAAAATTTTACAGGACCGCGCAGGATATTGCACGTTCTTACTTGAATGCCACAATAACTCGTGTATCGTCCAATCATAAGTAAAATCTATGGGGAGTCTGATCGATGTCGAAGAATACCAAGTCCAAGCGTCCCTTTATTGCCCGCCTCGCGCTCGCCGTCGGTGCTGGTCTCGCCTGCTTCGGCCTCGCAGGTGTCGCCCAAGCCGACGCGCCGCTGCCCTATGATTTCCCAACGCCGCCGCCCAACATCACCGTGGCGCAGTTCTATAACCAATTCTCCAGCGGCAGCAGCTTCTACACCGCGAATGGCACAGAAGTCGGCAACACCCATGTCGCGACGGATGTGCCGATTATCCGCATCGTTCACACTTTCTCGCCGATTGATGGCATGCTCCCGGGCGTGCAGGTGATCGAGCCTTATGTGGCGTTCCTCGGCAATACTGAAGTTGGCGGCGCGTCCCTCTCGCGCAATAGCGGCTTCGCCGAACCGCTGCTTTCCGGATTCTTGAAAGTCTATAACGACCCAGCCGATGATCAGGTGGTCACGCTCGCCTACTTCTTCAGCCCGCCGACCGGCGCCTACAACCCGAACTACTTGTTAAATGCGGGGACGAATAATTATGTGAACAACTTCGAAGTGTTATACAGTCATATTGTCACCGGGACGCCAAAAACACCCCACCTCGATTTTGACATCGCGCTCGATTCATACATTTATAGCAATAATAACGGCGTTGACCCAAACTCCGGTGGTCCTAAGATTGTTGAGCATACACAGCCAGTTGAGCAAATCCTTGCTTATCTGCCGTATTACTTTCATCCGCAAACCGGCGCATATATTGGTTTGTCCTTTGAGCAGACATTTGGTGGTAAGCAGTATCTGACAATACCCAGCCTTCCATCATTCTACCAAGATACCGGCAATCGGAACGATGTCACCCAGGTCGGCCTCATCGCCGGTTCCTTCGTCTCGCCCACCGTTGCGCTGCAAACCCAGTTGACTACCGATGTGCGCGTGCGCGGCGGCGTCAAAAATGACGTGACGTTCCTCGTCCAAGTCGCCAAGGTCTTTTAATTTTCATCCCGAACAACCGGCGGTCCCCTGTGGGCCGTCGGTTTGTCGCTTCCGGAACGCTGCTCTTAATAAGCCGTCCGCCCCAGCCATCACCGCCGCATCATTACATCAGGAGGGTCGTCCATGGCGTTTTCACCCATGCAACGCAGTCTCGCGCATTACCCCGATCAAGGGCCGCGTAAACTTTACTTGCTCCTGGTCGTGCTGATTACCATTGCGCTTTATTACGCGCTCTATGCAGGCGGCGGCGTCGCGCCGTTATTGCTGGCCGGGTTGAAACTGCCCTTCAGCGATTTTGTTTATATCCTCGCCTTCGGCAATCTCATCGGTGCCTTCGCCTCATTACTGGCCGGCCTCGCTGACCGTTTCGGTCGCGCCAATCTGGTGGTCTATGGCCTGTTAATCGTCGGCCTGCTGATCGCCTTCGTCATGCCCAACGTCACCACCGCCCGCGCCTGGGGCATCACTTTCTTTGTGGTGTCCTTCGTCGAAGGCATCATCCTGGTCGCAACCCCCGCCTTGATCCGCGATTTCTCGCCGCAGGTCGGGCGCGCCACCGCCATGGGATTCTGGACCATCGGCCCGGTGCTCGGCAGTCTCACCGTGAGCGTTGTCACCACACTCACCTTGCCGATTTTCAAAACCTGGCAGAGCGCCTATGAGATTTGCGGCTACGCCGTGCTCGCGGTGTTCGTACTGGCTTTCCTGTTCCTCAAAGAACTCGCCCCCTCGCTGCGCGATCAAATGATGGTCAATTTACGCGACCGCACCTTGATCGAGCTGAAAGCCAAAGGCCTTGATATCGAAGCCAGCCTGCGCAACCCGTGGCGCCAAATGCTCCATGTCGATATTCTCGCCTCCGCCTTCGGCGTCTCGGTCATGCTGCTGTTTTACTATACCGCCGTCGCTTTCGGTCTGATTTATTTCGTCACCGTCTTCGGCTATTCAGTCCAGCAGGCCAATATCCTCGCCAATTGGAACTGGGGCACGAACGCAATCGCCCTAATCATCGCCGGTATCCTGTCGGACAAATTGCGCGTGCGCAAACCGTTCATGATTTTTGGTGGCATTGGCGGCTTGGTGCTGAATTTCTTCTTTCTCCGCCTCGCGGGCACCCACGCCCCGTTCTCCGTGCTCACCATGCTGGTCGCTGGCCAATCCTTCTTTATCGGCTTTGCTTACGTCACGTGGATGGCGAGCTTCACCGAAACGGTCGAAGCGCGCAATCCCGCCCTCACCGCAACGGGCTTGGCGATTTGGGGGTGGATGTTGCGCGTGGTGGTCACCGTATGTTTCCTCGGCTTCCCACTGGTGGTGCGTTCGGTCAACACCCTGCTTGCGGCACCTTATGTGATCGCGGCCTATAAACACGCACTCGCCGCTCATGTGGCGCCGCCGCCGTCCTTGCTGGCCGCGCTCGGCGCCATCAAAGAAGCTGCCGCCGCAGCCCCCATTCAATGGAAACATTGGTATTGGATTTGCGAAGGCGGCATTGTGCTGTTCCTGCTCACCGTCTTTCTCATGCGGGGCCGCTGGAGCCCCGCAGCGGCTCTCGCCGACGAGCAGGCGCATGATGCGCTGGTGAGCAAGGAGCTCGCCCAGCTCCAAGCCGGTCAAGCGGCGGAGTAGCCTATGGACCAGCCGATCAATACGATTACGCTCGCCGATCTGCGCGCCAAAATCGGCCAAGAACTCGGAGCATCCGCCTGGCTCACAATCGATCAATCAATGATCGACCGGTTTGCCGGCGTCACTCAAGATCGACAATATATCCATATCGATCCGGTGCGCGCCGCCGCAACGCCGTTCGGCGGCACCATCGCGCACGGATTTCTCACCCTCTCGATGCTCAGCCATTTTGCCCAGCAGGTGCTACCCCGCCTCGAAGGCCTGATCATGAGCATCAATTACGGGTTTGATCGCGTGCGTTTCGTCGCACCCGTGCGCTCAGGCGCGAGAATTCGCGGCGTGTTCAAGCTTGAACATCTGGAACTCCAAGCCTCGGGCCGCATTCAAATGCGCCAAGATGTCACCGTCGAAATCGAGGGAGAACCCAAACCCGCCCTCAGCGCCACATGGCTTTCGCTGCTGGTGCCGGGGCCCGGCACCATCTAACGTCACATCGCACCGCGCGACCCGCGCACAATAAAGCCGCCGGATCGCAAGACCCGGCGGCTTTTTAATGAGGTGATGTTACTCGCCCATATTCTTGGGCAGAGCATCACGCAGCATGTCCAGATTCTGCTCAAGCAGCGGCGTGGTCTCAATCGCAACCTGCTTGAATTCGGGCGACGTGCCATTGCGGGCCTCGTCCTGGAACACGGCGATTGCGCTCTCATGGCTCGAAATCTCATCGCGCAGGAACGCAACCGAGAGGCTCGGCGATGGATGATACGACAACGCCACCAACTGCGCTTTCAGGTCGAGCGGTAAGGTGCCAGGCAGAGTCACGCCGTTGGCCTTTGCCTGCGCTTGAATTTGCGGCGCATATTTCGCGGCGTCGGCGCAAATCTTGTTGGCCACCGGCACCACTGTCGGGGTCAAACCACCCTTCTGCACATAAGCGCAGGCTGCCAGGTCAAAATGCACCAGCTGATAGGCCGTCGTGATAAAGCCCAAATCTTGCGGCGTAATATTGCTGGTTGCAGGCGCCTGCGCCACCGTTGAACAGCCAGCCAGCGCCAGAATGCCGGCCAAGGCGCCATAGCGAGACAATTTAATCATAATGGTGGATCTCCCCTTCGACGATTTTGATTTAAGCGAAGTAACGTAAAACACTCTGCCAAATTAAGCGGCTGCCGTGAAGAGATAAATCAGCCTAACCGGCAGAATAATGCTTGCACGTGACACAGTAGCCACGATTCACCGTCCATGGCGACCCCGGCGTGACTCGAACACGCAACAACCTGCTTAGAAGGCAGGTGCTCTATCCGGTTGAGCTACGGGGCCTCGCTCGATTATGCCGCAAAACGCGCCCGCCGACCAGACCGATGCTGCACCGCACAGTTTTTCTTGACGTCGCACCACCCGCCCGCCATCCTGTGCGCGAACCCTCAGATGGATTTTGGCGTGACCCAGCAAATCAAACGTCTTCTCGTCGCCAATCGCTCAGAAATCGCCATTCGGGTGTTTCGCGCCGCCTCGGAACTCGGCATCACCACCATCGCCGTTTATGCCGAAGAGGATAAATTATCGCTGCATCGCTTCAAATCCGATGAAGCCTATCTGATCGGTCGCCAACCCGGCCAAAAGCCGCTCGGGCCAATTGAAGCCTATTTATCGATCGATGAAATCCTGCGCGTCGCCCGCGAATCCGGCGCAAACGCCATTCATCCTGGCTATGGTTTTCTCTCCGAAAACCCCGATTTTGCCGAAGCCTGCGTCGCCGCCGGGATTATTTTCATCGGCCCGCAGCCCGAAACCATGCGGCGTCTCGGCAACAAGGTCGCGGCGCGCCATCTGGCCGCCTCCGTCAATGTCCCGGTTATGCCGGCCAGCGCCCCCCTTGGTGATGACCCTGCGGAAAACCAGCGCATCGCCGCGCAAATCGGCTATCCGCTGATGCTCAAAGCCTCCTGGGGCGGCGGCGGGCGCGGTATGCGCCCGATTGAACATGAAGATCGCCTGCTCGATGAAATCGCCGCCGCTCGCCGCGAAGCCCTCGCCGCCTTCGGGAATGACGAGGTCTATCTCGAAAAACTGGTGCGCCGCGCGCAGCATATCGAAGTGCAATTGCTCGGCGATACCCATGGCAATCTCGTGCATCTCTATGAGCGTGATTGCTCAATCCAAAGGCGCCATCAGAAAATAGTCGAGCGCGCACCAGCGCCCTTCCTCAACCCGGCAACCCGCATGGCCTTGTGCGAGGCCGCTTTGCGCATTGGCCACGCCACCGCTTATCAAAACGCCGGCACGGTCGAATTCCTGCTCGATGACGCGACCAGTGAGTTTTATTTCATCGAAGTTAATCCAAGGATTCAGGTAGAACATACCGTTACTGAAATGGTCACCGGCATCGATATTGTCAAAGCCCAAATCCGCATCGCCAGCGGTGGCGCCATCGGCGATCTCGCAGCCACCGGCGTTCCCGCGCAAAGCGCAATCCGCCTTGATGGCCACGCTTTGCAATGCCGGATCACCACGGAGAATCCCGAGAATAATTTCATCCCCGATTACGGGCGCATCTCAGCCTATCGCGGCGCCTTCGGTTTTGGCATCCGCCTTGATGGCGGCACTGCTTATTCCGGCGCCGTGGTCACCCGGTTTTACGATGCGCTGTTAGAAAAAGTCACCGCCTGGGCGCCCACACCCGAGGAAACCATCGCGCGCATGGTGCGGGCGTTGCGCGAATATCGGATCCGAGGCGTCACCACCAATCTCGCTTTCCTTGAAGCCCTGCTCACCCATCCTGCTTTTCGGTCCGGCGATTACACCACCCGCTTCATCGATCAAACGCCCGAACTGCTCAGCCTACCGCGCCGGCAAGACCGCGCGACCAAACTGCTCCGCTACATCGCGGATGTGAGCGTCAACGGCCACCCCGAAACCCGTGGCAAACGCAAACCCGTGGCCCATGGCCGCGTGCCCATCGCCCCCGTCCTGTCCGCCCCGCCGGTCGAAGGCACGCGCCAAAAGCTGGATCGGTTAGGCCCTACCGAATTCGCCGCGTGGATGCGCGATAACAAATCGGTACTGATCACCGATACAACCATGCGCGATGCGCATCAATCGTTGTTAGCAACGCGCATGCGCAGTTACGATATTCTGGCCGCAGCACCGGCCTATAGTGCGGGTCTGCCCGGCTTGTTGTCGCTGGAATGCTGGGGCGGTGCCACGTTCGATGTGGCCATGCGCTTCCTCGCCGAAGACCCTTGGGAGCGCCTGGCCGCCATCCGCGCCGCCGTGCCGAACATTCTGCTGCAAATGTTACTGCGCGGTGCCAATGGCGTCGGTTATACCAACTACCCCGATAACATCGTGCAATTTTTCGTCCGTCGCGCTGCGGCGGGCGGGATTGATTTGTTCAGGATTTTCGATTGCCTCAATTGGGTCGATAACATGCGTATCGCCATCGATGCTGTGTGCAGCGAAGGCAAGCTCGCCGAAGGTGCGATTTGTTATACCGGCGATATTCTCGATCCCAATCGTGCCAAATACGCGCTGAACTACTATATTGATCTTGCCAAACAGCTCGAAGCCGCAGGCTGCCATATCCTCGCGATCAAAGACATGGCGGGCGTGCTGAAACCAAACGCCGCCCGCGTGCTGGTCTCCGCCTTAAAAAGCGAAATCGGCCTGCCGATCCATGTCCACACCCATGATACGTCCGGCATTGGCGGCGCCACCTTGTTAGCCGCCATCGCCGCCGGTGCCGATGCAATCGACGCCGCCATGGATTCGCTCTCCGGACTAACCTCCCAACCCTGCCTCGGCTCATTGGTCGAAGCCTGGCGCCATACCGAGGCCGATAGCGGGCTTGATCCGGAATCGATCCGGCAAATGAGCTTCTATTGGGAAGCGGTGCGCAGCCAATATGCCGCCTTCGAGAGCGATTTACAGGCCGGGGCCTCCGAAGTCTATTTGCACGAAATGCCCGGCGGTCAATTCACCAATCTGCGCGAGCAAGCCCGCTCGCTCGGCTTGGAGACGCGCTGGCACGAGATTGCCCGCGCCTATCGCGATGCGAACATGGTGCTCGGTGACATTGTGAAAGTCACGCCCTCCTCCAAAGTCGTGGGTGATCTTGCATTAATGATGGTCTCGCAAGACCTTTCGCCCGCCGATTTGCTTGATCCGACCAGAGAAGTCGCATTTCCCCAATCGGTCGTGGATATGCTGCGCGGTGATCTCGGCCAACCGCCCGGCGGCTGGCCCGAAGCCCTCTCGCGCAAAGTGCTGAAGGGCCAAACACCCTATACCGTGCGCCCCGGATCGTTGCTCGCCCCGGCTGATCTCACCAGCCTGCGTGCGCAAGCGCAAACGCGCTGCGGCGGCCCGCTCGATGACGAGGCGTTAGCGTCCTATGCCATGTATCCCGATGTCTATGCCGCATTCCGCGCCACCGGCGAGGCCTATGGCCCGGTCGCCACCTTGCCCACCCCGGTTTATTTTTACGGCATGCGCCCCGGTGATGAAATCGCCATCAGTCTGGAGCCAGGTAAAACCCTCAATGTGCGCCTACAAATTTTGGGTGAAACCGATGATGAGGGCAATGTTCGGGCGTTTTTCGAGCTGAACGGCCAGCCGCGCGTGGTCAAAGTGCCAAACCGCTCCGCCACCCCAGCCCGGCCCCTGCGCCGCAAGGCCGATGAGCAACGCGCCCATGAAATCGGCGCGCCGATGCCCGGCACCATCGTCGCCGTGTTGGTGCGCGAGGGTCAAACCATCGCGATCGGCGAACCCTTGATCGCGATTGAGGCGATGAAAATGCAAACCCGGATCAACGCCCCAGTCGCGGGCGTCATCGGCCCCGTGCATGTGCGCCCCGGAGATGCGGTCGAGGCGAAGGATTTGTTAGTCGAGCTTTCTCCCTAACGTCACACCGTCAGGCCCAAACACATGCAGCTGCGCGCCATCGAACGCGAGCGGCACAATCTCCCCGGCGCGCAGCGCACAATCGGGTGGTGCGCGCATCATCAGGGCCGCATCATCGGTCTGCAGATGCACATGCGCCTCAAACCCAACATGCTCAATCCGCTCAACCCGCCCGCGCAGCGGGCCCGCCGGATCAATCCGCACATGTTCAGGCCGAACCCCCAGCGTCACCTGTTGCCCGGCCGCACACCGCGCCGGCGCCGCGAACCAGGCGCCCTGCGCCAGTAAAAACCCGGTCTCGGTGGCCACCGCCTGACAAAAATTCATCCCCGGCGCGCCAATAAACCCCGCAACAAACCGATTGACCGGCCGATCATGCACGTCGCGTGGCGTGCCAATCTGCTCAATCCGCCCCGCATTCAACACCACAATCCGATCCGCCATAATCATCGCCTCGGTCTGATCGTGGGTGACGTAAATCATCGTGGTCTGTAACGCCCGATTGAGCCGCACCAAATCGGTGCGCAATTGGGCGCGCAGTACCGCGTCCAAATTCGCGAGCGCCTCATCAAATAAATAGCCACGCGGTGCTGCAACAATCGCCCGGCCAATCGCAACCCGCTGGCGCTCTCCGGCAGAAAGTTCATGCGGTTTGCGCGCAAGCAAAGGCTCAAGCTCCAGCAGCGCCGCCGCCCGGCGCACCGCCTCCGCCAGCCTCTGCCGATCAGCCCCCGCCATGCGGAGCGCAAATCCCAAATTATCGGCGACCGTCAAATGCGGGTATAGCGCATGGCTCTGAAACACCATCGCCAGCCCGCGCCGCTCCGCTGGAACCGCATTGGCCGGCTCGCCATCAATGCTGATCGTGCCATGGGTCACCGGGTCGAGCCCGGCAATCAGCCGCAGCAAGCTGGTCTTGCCACAGCCGGACGGGCCCACCACCACCAAAAACTCGCGATCCGCAATGTCGAGCGTGATATCACTGAGCCGGTCGGTTGAGCCAACACGCTGCGTTACATGGGTGAGCGAAATCCGCGCCATCGGTGGCTCGTATCTGATTTCCCCCATGGCTTCCAGGGCCGCGCATCCTCGGCTATCAGGGGCACATGAAGACCTGGCTGCCCTATAAAATCATTCGCGGTCGCCCGCGCCTGTTCGCCGGCTTGGTCTGCGGCCTCGCGGCCTTCCCGCTGCTCCCCGCCGCCCTGCCCGCAATGACGCGGGTTGCGCTGAGCTGGGATGCCATGGTCGTCGCCCATCTGGTGCTGGTGGTGTTCCACTTCATCGGCGCCGATCATACCGACATCCAGGCCGATGCCGCCCGCCAGGAAGAAGGCGAGTGGACCTTGTTCGCGATCACCCTGTTCGGCGCGCTGATGAGCTTTCTGGTGATCGTCATTTTCTCCGGGCTGAATGTGAAAAAAGGCCATGACGGGCTGTATCTGGCGCTGGTGTCGATCACGTTGGCGGCATCCTGGCTGATGACCAACGTCACCTTCGCCTACCGCTATGCCCATGAATATTACGAAAAGCGGCCCGGCGGGGCAATCGCCGGAGGCTTGCGTTTTCCCGAGGAAGAGCGCCCGGATTATCTGGATTTCATCTATTTCGCCTTCGTGATCGGCATGACGTTTCAGGTCTCGGACGTGGAAATCACCGCACGCACCATGCGCCGCATCGCCACGGTGCAAGGCCTCATTGGCTATGTGTTCAACACTGTTATTCTGGCGCTGACGATCAATATCGCCTCAGGGTTGATTTGAACCGTCATTTTGACATGAAGGAGCGTTCGATAATGACCAATCGCTTTCGCCACCGGCTTGCAGCCACCGCCCTTACCGTCGCGATCGGGGCCATCGCGATCAGCGGCACCGTCGGCATCGGCATCGCCGCCGCCCCGCCGGAGGTTGCATCCTGTGCAGGTTGCCATGGCGCCAATGGCATGGGCAACCCAGCCGCCGGCTTTCCGGCCTTGGCGGGCCTGCATGCCGGTTATCTCGAACAGCAGCTCTATGCCTTCAAACACGGCACCCGGGCGAACGCGATGATGAATGCCATGGGAGCCGGCCTCAACGCCGCCACCCGCGCCAAAATCGCGGCCTATTACGCGAGCCTGCCGGTCCCGCCGGTGGCCGAGCCTGATCCCGCGCCGAGCGGCCTGGGTGCTCAAATCGCGATGCAGGGCTTGAATACCGGCACGCCGCACGCGGTTCCGGCCTGTGCGTCTTGTCATGGCGATGCCGGGCTAGGGCAGGGGCGTTTCCCGCGCCTCGCCGGACAGTCGGCAGCCTATCTCTCGGCGCAACTGGTCGCTTGGCAAAAAGGCACACGCGGCGAAACCCCTTTGCATCTGATGCGTCATATTGCGCGCAAACTCAGCCCGGCGGACATCACCGCCGTCACCGCCTATTACGCAGCCCTCTCGCCCAACCCCGCCCCTGGCGCACCCGCCGCCGCATCACCCGCAGCTCCTCCGGCCCCGAACGCCAAAACCGGGGCTAAAAACCCAGGATAGGCGCCACCGCGCCCGGTTGACCCGGCTCAATCGGGCGCAGCACCCTGTCCTGCCATTGCTGCAAGCGGTTAAAGCTGCGCTGGTTCTGCCCGTCAGCGTCAAACTGCACGCCCCAGCCATTGGCCAAGCTCCCGACGGGCAGCGTCATCGCCGCCAAAATCGCAGCGATCCCGGTTTTGGCGGTGCTGGCCTGCAGCGCCTGAAACGCCAAATGCGCGCCCAGATAGGTCTGTAAACTCGCCGCCCCGCGCGGCTTGGTCGCGTAGCGACGCTGATAAGCCCGCGCAATCAATGACGCCGCCGGGCCATAATTCGGGCTGGCCACCACCATCGTGCGGTCAAACCCAGCGCCGATCAGCGCAGGCAGCGTATCCAGCGCATAGCCCGCCCCGGTGCCAATCACCATCCGGGGCCGCCACCCCGCCCGCGCCATCGCCTGATAAAACAACACCGCGCCGTCCGGCTGCCCGGCATGGATCACCAAATCAAGCTGCGCCCGCTTCATCCGCCGCACCGGCTCATCAAGGTCATCGCGGCCAGTGGCCGTGGCCATCGGCAGCAGCGGCGTGATCTTGGCGTCGTTCAGCGCGCTCAGCATCGCTGCGGCAAACGCGCCATCGGTCGCGCCAATGTCAAACAGCACGCCGATGCGCAGATCCTGCGGCGCGATCCGCCAGCCCGGCGCGATCACGCCAATGATCGCCGCCCGCACCGCCGACGCCGCATCGCGGCTCGTGGTGCCGAAGCGATGCAAGCTGCGAAACCCGCGCTTGGTGATCCCATCAGCCGGCGCATCTAGCTCCAAATAAGCGATATTGGCCAATTCGGCGGATTCGGTCGCGGCGAATGACAAGGTGGATGAGGCCGTGCCCAAAATCAGCGCCGCATTTTTATCATGCAGCACCCCAACCGCGCGCTGCGCATCGCGGGTCGTCTCGGCAGTCACAAGCAGCAAGGAGGGGCGCTGCGTCGGCGGCAAAGCCGCATAAGCCAGCGCAATCCCGCGCCACGCCTCGTCCCCCACCAAGCCCAACCGGCCATTGGTGGGCAGAATCACACCCACCAGCGTCGGCCCCACCGGCGCACGCGGGGCCGCCGCCCGCGCACCAAAAGGCGCCGCCGCACCAAGGCTGGCAGAACCGAGCGAAAACAATCGGCGCGATAAAAGGTTCGGCATGGTTTTGCTCCGTCTTGCACTCTATATGGGCTGTGCCAACCCCAAGGAGCGAAAATATGGCCAACCCGTCCGCAGCCTCTGCCCTGCCCACGCGCATGCGCTACGTCGCCATGGCTGCGCCCGGCGGGCCGGAAGTTCTCGCGCTGGGCGAGACCGATCTGCCGATGCTGCGCGATGATGAGGTGCTGATCGCCGTCGCCGCCGCCGGGGTCAATCGCCCAGATATTCAGCAACGCAAGGGGGCCTACCCGCCGCCGCCCGGTGCCAGCCCGATTCTCGGCCTGGAAGCGGCTGGCCACGTGGTCGCACGCGGCAAAAACGTCACCGCCTGGTCGCTGGGCGATGAAGTCACCGCCCTCTGCAATGGCGGTGCCTATGCCGATTACGTGGCCGTCCCCGCCGCCCAATGCCTGCCCGTGCCGCGCGGCCTCAGCCTGATCGAAGCCGCCTCGTTGCCCGAAACCTATTTCACGGTTTGGGCCAATCTGTTCGATCTGGGCCGCTTGGCACCGGGCGAATCGGTGCTGATCCATGGCGGCAGTTCGGGAATCGGCGTCACCGCCATCCAACTCGGCGCGGCCTTCGGCGCGGACATGTATGCCACCGCCGGTTCAGCCGAAAAATGCACCGCCTGTACCGCCCTCGGTGCGACCGCCGCGATTAATTATCACGATGAGGATTTTGCCGCCGCCCTCCAGCGCCTCACCAACAATTCTGGCGTCGATGTGGTGCTGGACATGGTCGGCGCCCCCTACATTGCGCGCAATTTGCAGCTGCTCAAACGTGATGGCCGGCTGGTGCAAATCGCCTTCATGCAGGGCAATATCGCCGACAAGCTCGATCTACTGCCGATCATGCTCAAGCGCCTGAGCATCACCGGCTCCACCATGCGCCCGCGCAGCACCGCCGAAAAAGGCGCAATCGCGCAATCCCTGCACCGCATGGTCTGGCCCTGGCTGGAACAAGGCCGGGTCAAGCCGGTGGTGCATGAGGTGGTGCCAGCCGCCGCCGCCGCAGAGGCCCATCGCCTGATGGAAACCAGCACCCATATTGGCAAAATAATCCTCGATTTCACCGCTCACTGATCGACCTTACCCGACGCGAATCTGGCGTTCGCGCCGCCAAAAACCATTTTGAAAACATTGTTGATAATCGGTTAAATTGTTAATGATGACGTTCGGATGACCCTCCTCAAAGGTCCGCGACAACTGACTTACAATTGTCATATTGCCTCATAAAATCATACAAAAATACCAAAATATAAAGCAGTATCAAAAGTCGATGCAAAATTTTTGGCGGAAATGCTCGATTCAACCGTTGAATGCGCGGCTCATACCAACTTTTGGTTGAACTCAATAAAATTAACCAACCACGCCGAATTTTCTCTTGCTTACCATTAACGAACCCGCTAGACGGTAACCATAAATTAAGTATTTGGAGGTCCCCTAATGAGTTCGACGGTAACAGTAGTTGGCGGTGTCAACGGAAATGCGCTGAGCGGTTTGATTTCCGTGCCCCTCACCGGCGTGACCTCCACGGCCCAAGCAGCGCTGCAAAGCGCGCTCACCGCGATCAGCAACCAAGTCTCGGCTGGAACCGTGTCATTTACCAATGTCGACCAGGTAACCGGCGCAACGGCCTTGATAACCGGAACCTCCGCGACCGGTGGTCTGTTTGTTATTAGCGACCAGCAATTCCCTGGGTCTGCGCCAACCGGCGCATCATCGACCGGTAGCTACAATGTTGGTTCCGCGTTCAGCACCGTCGTGGTTGAGGCGCCGGGCACCGAAACGGTCAACGCGTCGAACAATAACGGTCAAACCTTCGTTCTCGGCGCGACCAGCAATGTCAATCTGTTCACCGGCACTGGGACAGGGTCAGTGATCGCGGCGGGTGGTAACGACACGCTCAATCTTCAAGGCACGCAGTCTGCGGTGCTCAGCGCTGGCGATGTGCGCGTGAAAACCTACTCTGGCAGTTCCACTGTTGTCGCCACCGGCAGTAGCTCGGTCTTTGCCTCCGTCGTAAAGGGCTACGCTGGCTCAATGGATTTTGTGAACAACAGCGCAGGCTCAGTCCTGGTCGCTGGCAATTCGGGGTCACTGACCGTATTCGGCGGCGCAGGTGGTGGCCACTTCACGGGCGGCACGGCGGGTAATAACCTGTTGATCGCAGGGTCAGGTGCGGCCGTCTTGGTAGGCGCTGGCAATGGTGATGTTCTGGATGCTGGCTTTAACGCGGATGGTGTAACCGCGTCCCCCACGGTCAACGGCACTAATTATCTCTATGCGGGTTCCGGCAACGAAACCCTGCAAGCCAGCTCGGCAACCGGCAGCAACCTGTTCCTGGCGGGTGCCGGCGTGGACGTCATCTCCTCGGGTGGGTCGGGTAATCAGTTCTTCTTCGGTAGCTCCGGCTCCGCGACGATGACGGGATCAACCGTCACGGGCGCCGTCAATGTTTACTTCTTCGGCTCTGCAACCGGCAACACCGGTGGTAACGATGTGATCACCGACTTCAATCTGAACACTGACAAATTGTTCGCTGTTGATGGCACGAACATCACCTCGGTCACTGGCTCAGCCGTCAATGGCACGCCGGGCGTCTTGGTCAGCCTGTCGGATGGCACGCAAATCACGATGCAGGGCATCACCGTCGCGCAAGCCTCGGTCTATGCCGGCGGCTCGTTCATCTAATCCTTACGGACCTCCGCTCGAACCCCGAACCGCAAGGTTCGGGGTTTTTTTATGAGCAAACCGCGCCCCATCCCCACGAAAAACCCCCGGATCACCAGGACCCAGGGGTATGTATAAACCCACCAGCATTGTCGCCCGCGTCGGGCGATCAAAGCCCGAAATAAGCCGCCCGCACCGCATCATCCGCCTCGAGCGCCGCCCGCGTGCCCGAAAGCTTCACCTGCCCATGATCGATCAAATAGCCCCGATCCGCGAGCGCCAAAAACGCAACATTCTGCTCGGCAATCAACAACGCCGTACCCGCCCCAATCGTCGATTTCAACACCTCGATCACCTGCTTAACAAAAACCGGTGCCAGCCCAGACGACGGCTCATCCATCAATAATAATTTCGGCTCGGAAATCAGCACCTTGGCAATCCCCAACATCTTGCGCTGCCCGCCTGACAATGTCCCCGCCGCATCGCGCTTTTTCGCCGCCAAGGCCGGAAACAGCTCAAACAGCCGTTCGCTCCGCCGCTTCACTTCCGCACCGGAGAGAAAATAACCGCCCAGCCGAATATTTTCCTCAATCGACAAGGACGGAAACACACCCAACTCGGACATGAACGCAATGCCCCGCCGGATGCGCTGATCGGGTTTTTCACCGCCAATCGAGGCACCATCAAAATTGATCGATCCAGCCCAGCACGGCAAAAGTCCAATGATGCTGCGCAGCAACGTTGTCTTGCCGGCACTATTGGCCCCCAGCAGCAACACCGTCTCGCCTGGTGCCACATCCAGATCAATGCCCCACAGAATTTGCATCCGTCCATAGCCGGAGGTCACATTGCGCAATGATAATAAAGACATCTCAGCCTCCGATGAATGCCGCAACCACATCCGGGTCGCGCGAGGCGTTTTGTAACGAGCCTTCAAACAGCATTTTGCCCGCCCCCAGCACAATCACCCGTTCGGTAATCTTGCCGAGAAAATCGAGCAAATGCTCAACCACAATCAGCGCAATGCCGCGCGCCGCAAGCCCCGTCAGCAGCGTCGCAATCCCGCCCAATTCCGAAGGGTTAAGCCCCGCGCCGATTTCATCAACTAACAATAATTTCGGCCCCGTCACCAAAGCGCGGCCCAAATCCAGCATTTTCTGCTGATTGACCGTGAGCGATCCCGCCAGCGTCTCCGCCTGGTCCGCCAAGCCAATCTCGCGCAATATCGCCGCCGGATCAGCCCCGCGTGCGCGTCCAATCGTCGCCGCCACGTCGATATTCTCGCGCACCGTTAGGTCGTGAAACACTTTGGGCACTTGAAAACTGCGGTTGATCCCCAGCCGCGCCAGCTTGAAAATCGGCAGGCGCTGCACCGGCTGCCCCTCGAACAAAACCCGCCCCGAATTGGCCTGATGCACCCCGGAAATCACATTGATCGTCGTGGTCTTGCCGGAGCCGTTCGGCCCCACCAATCCAACAATCTCGCCCGGTTGCACGCTGAAACTCACCTCGTTCAACACGGTGAGCAGCCCGAATTTCTTGCCCACGCCCTCCAGGCGCAGCAGTGGTTCAGACGCCATTTTTCCTCCAACGCGCCAGCAGCGACATCACCCCGTTCGGCAAAAACAGCACCAGCAACACAATCAGCAACCCATAGATCAGCTCGAAATATTGCGGCGTCGAAATCCCGATCACCGCATAAAAACTATACAAAATCGCCGCCCCCAGCAGCGGTCCCACCACTGTGCCCACGCCGCCAAACAGCGCAAAGACAATGGCAAACACCGAAATCTGCAAGGTAAACAGCGCATCCGGATAAAACACCGATAGGTTCCACGCATAAGCCCCACCGGCCAGCCCCGCGACCAAGGCCGAAATCAGCCAAACAATCGCGCGCGCCCGCACCACATCCAGCCCGGCCATCGAGGCACTGACCGCATCCTGCGTCATCGCCCGCAGCGCCAAACCAAACCGCGATGTCCGAAAATAAACCCCCACGCCGGTCGCCACTAACAAAACCGCCACCATCGTCGCATAGCTCGCCGCCGGGTCATAAACCCGCTCGATTTTCAATCCGTAAGGCCCGCCGGTGATGTCTTTCAAATGCGGATTGGCCACCACGAAATATAAAATCTGCGAGGCTGCCAAATTCGCGATCGAGAAATAAGCCCCCGATAGCCGCAGCAACGGCGCTAACAAAATCGCCATCGCCACCGCCGCCGCGCCACCGCCGAGCACACAAACCAACACCGGCAAATCCGTGTGCAACACCAGCAGCGCCGTCGCATAGCCGCCGCACCCGAAAAACCCAACATAGCCAAACGGCAAATAGCCGGTGAACCCGTAGAGCAGGTTCAAGCCCTGCGCGAGCACCATATAGGTCACCAGCGTGAACAGCAGCGATTGGTTGCCAATCACATGCGGCAGCACGGCGGATGCTGCCAGCAGCCCTAGCAGCAACCCGGCACCAGGGATCAACCGGCGCCAACCGGCAGCACGCGGCGAATTTGTCATGGCTTGGCTCATCTCAGGCAACCCGGGCCGCCTTGCCGAGCAACCCGGACGGGCGGATCAGCACAATCACCATCAGCAACGCATAAGGCACAATATTTGACCAGGAGGAATAAAATGTCTGCATCATCATCGTCCCCAGCCCAAACACCAAGCCGCCAATCACCGTGCCGAGCGGATTGCCCAGCGAGCCGATAATCACAATCGCAAACGAGGTCGTGGTCAGCGTGTCGCCAATATCCGGCGAGACCGAGCCGAGCAAATACGGCACAAACACCCCGGCAATCCCGGCCAGCGCCAGCCCCATCACGAAGGCAATCACCGAAACCCGGTCAACATCAATGCCGGTTGCCCGCGCCTCTTCCCGATTCGCCATGATCGCGCGCGTCGCATAGCCCAGCTTGGTGCGCGAAAAATACCAATAGAGCCCGCCAATCGCGAGCACACTCGCCAAATCAGCCACCCACCAGCTATCGGGAAAGCTCTGCCCCAGCACCGCCAAATTCCCGTCGCCCAACGCCGAGCCGGGCAGGGAGCGCTGGTCCGCACCAAACGCCAACCCAGTGATCGCCTCAATCATCTGGGCAATCCCGAAAAACAAAATAAATGAGAGCATCTCAGGGTCGCGGCTCGCCTGCAGGCGCGGCACCACCGCATAATAAAGCGGCCAGCCAATCACCGCCGCCCCCAAAATCGCCAGCGGAATCCCGGCCAGCGGATTGAGGTGCAAATACTGCACCATGATAAACGCGCCAAACCCACCCAGCATGATGAACTGGCCATGCGCCAGATTGATAATCTTCATCACCCCGAACACCAGGTTCAGGCCAATGCCGATGAGGCTGAAAAAAACCCCATACAAAATCCCGCCAACAACGGCGTATTCGATTAAATCAAGCATCCATCATGCCTTGGTTATCTCGTCTGTGGTGATAGTCGGTCTCGATAAAACCGGGTCCAGGGCCAAGCCCCGAACCCGGTTCAGCCATGCGGCAAACGATCTTATTTCGGCGCCGGATAAACCGCCTTACCCGTCGCTTTATCATTTGGGTACACCACGACAATCTTGTTGCTGGCCCCGGCGGGCACTAGCTGCGCCACCGGCAGCAACTCGCCAAGCTGCGCGCCATGATCGGTCATCACGAACTTGCCCAGCACCGTCTTGGTCTTGCCAGACATGTCGAGCAACGCTTTATCAAACGCCAATTGCGTAAAGCTCGGCGCTGTCGCCACCATTTTCTGCATGATGATCCCGGTATTATAGCCGGCCGCATCCAAGAAATTCGGCGCCGCCTTATCGGCTGCGGTGAAAGCCTGCACGAATTGCGCCGTATTCATCCCGTCCGTCACGGTCTTGAACTTCACCAAAGGCGGCGTCGGGTAGGTATAGGTATAAGCCAACCCTTTCGCGCCGACATTCTTGGTGATCAAATCAATCAACTGACCCGGGAAAATCGTGAAGGTCATGTTGAAATGCAGCCCGCTCGATTTCAGCGCCCGCAGGAACGCAATATCATTCGGCGGATAGCCCATCTCGATCACCGCATCCGGATGATGCGCCGCGATGGTGTGCAGCAGCACCGTGTAATTGGATTCCGTGGTCGGCACCGCATGATAATAAACCGGCTTCACCCCGCCCTTCGCCAACACATCCTTCAGCGTTGACGCCTGCGACGCATCGAAATCATTCGAGCCATACACCACAGCAATCCGCTTGATTTTTTGCTGCAGCAAATAATGCGCCAGCGGCAGCGGCCACACCGTCGAAGACGGGATCGACACGTCAGCCAAATACGGCGTTTTCTTGGTGAAGAAATTCGCCCCCGACCCGGTCGGGTCGATCAGCAACATATGATGTTCCGCCGCAATCGGCACCGCCACCGAGGTCAGGACCGACCCGAAATCAGCCACCAACAGATTAACCTTATCCTGCGTGATTAACTGATTATACAAGGTGGTCGCCGTCGCGGTGGAGCTTTGATCGTCATAAGCGACAATCTTCACCGGAATTTTCTTGTTGAACGCCTTCACGAACAAGCCGCCGCCCTTGTTGACCTCGGCAGCCCAGAATTGCAGGCCCTTATACTGCCCCTGCGAGGCCACCGCGAACGCACCACTGCTCGCATAGAGCGTGCCGATTTTGATTTGCGCGGGTGCAGTCGCCGCCTGCGCCACACCGGCCACCGCCGTCGCCGCCACGGCCAAACCAAGGCCGATCGACCCCGCCAAACCTGTCACTGATAATGCTCGCCGCATTGTTTCTCTCCCCAGAGTCGGCGCAGAGACATTCCGCGCCGAAATTCCACAAATCATAATCCTGATACATCTTCTTCTCCGCACACCCAAACAGCGTGCGAGATGACAAAACGATCAGGCTCGAACCGCCAAATTTCCGTAAATAGTTTACAAGAAATTCATGTTCGGAGAAAACCGTGTAACCAAACAATTCACCCGGCGCAAGGGCCGGGTGATGAAAAAATTACACAATCCGGAGAGGATTTTAGCCGATTATTGCGCGGCGGGCTTCGGATGTCCCCCAGCACGGCGGTGATGCCAATGCGGCCACGTCACCGCCGTCAAATGGCTGGAATCGGCACCCACTTCCTGCACCTTCAGCACCGTGCCCAGCGCGCTCGCCTGTTCCGCACCGCTCGCCACCAGTTGTGCGCCGGGTTTCAGCAACCCACGCAGCGCCGCGTTGTCAAACGCGGTCGGCGGCAGGGCCAATTGCGTGCCATTATTGAGCATTACCCCGAAATGCCTCATCCGTGGCCCATTAATCAGGCTCACCACCGTGCCCTGCACCGTCGCCGCCGCCGCGCCATGATGCCGGAACGGCCTTTTGGGCAGCGTGACACTCTGGTGGCTGGTCGCATCGGTAATCCGCAGCGCCCGCGTCACCGCCCCCATCGAAACACCCTGCACCGTCACCTGATCGCCCAGCTTCACCGCATAGGCAATTTGCGTGGACATAAAGGGCGGTGCCAGCACCTGCGCGCCGTTGCTCAGTTGCAATCCAACAATCGCGCCAAACGGCGTCAGGGTGAAATGTTGCACCGTGCCCGTGACCGATACCGGTTTGCCCCGCAATTTACCCATCATCGGCTGAGCCAACGCCACGCCAGCACTGCCCGCCAACAACGTCGCGGCAAGCAGCAAAATCTTCGCTTTGGTCATGTTGATCTCCATCACAACCGGATTGCTCGCCAATCCGGTTTCGCTCCTATCGCACCGCTTTGTAACAGCGGTGCCTCGCGCCGGTATCAATCCGTGACAGCGTCACACATCTGCGCGAGCAGCGCCAAATCCTCCGCCCGCGACAGCCGATGCTCGCCATCCTTGACCAATGTGATCTGCACATTCGCCCCGGTGATCCGCTCTGCGAGGCGCAAACTGGTCTGATACGGCACCTCCGCATCGCGCATCCCATGGATCAGCCGCACCGGTGCCTGAATCGCCAGCGGCGCGCGCAACACCAAATGCTCAGCCCCATCCGCCAACAGCAGCCGGGTAATCGGCGTCGGCGGCCCGTAGGCATTGGGGATCATCGTCACCCCCGCGCGCGCCAAATCCTGCAAAGCCGCCGCATCCAGCGCTGGGCGCAGCAAATCCTCGGTAAAATCCGGCGCTGGCGCAATGCCAACCAACCCATGCAATTGCGCGGCCAAATCCCGCGCCAACAAAGCCGCAATCCACCCCCCCATCGATGACCCAACCAGCACCAGCCGCCGCCCCGGCACTGCGGCCTCAATCACCGCTGCCGCATCCCCTGCCCAGCGTCCAATGCATCCCTCGGTGAACACCCCGCCGGACACCCCATGCCCCGAATAATCGAGCCGGAGCATCGCCTGCCCCCGCGCTGCGCAATGATCATGCAAAAACAACGCTTTGGTCCCCGCCATGTCCGAGCCAAAGCCCGGCAGAAACACCAAAACCGGGTCCGCCCCGGCCAGCAATTGATAGGCCAGCTCGGTCCCCTGATGCCGTATGCGCTGAATGGTCACGCCGATTCCCCTTCCATGCCGGTTGTGCTAACCGCCCAACCCGAAAGGCAGGATAATGGGCAGTGCGCGCGACTATGCGGTTTTACAGGTTCTGCCGCGTCTGGAAACCGGCGGGGTCGAACAAGTCGTGGTCGAACTCACCGAAGCCATCGCCCGCACCGGCGCGCGCGCCATGGTCGCCGCCGCCCCAGGCCGCCTCGTCACCCAGGTCGAACGCGCAGGCGGCCATTTCCGCGCCCTCCCGCTCGATACCCGCAATCCGCTCTCGCGCCGCGCCAACACCAGCCGCCTGATCAAACTGATCAAAGCCGAGCGCATCTCGCTGGTCCACGTCCATTCCCGCGCCCCTGCCTTCGCCGCCCGCGCCGCCGCCGCCGCCTGCGCCATTCCCTTGGTCACCACCTATCACGGTGCCTATAGCGAGGGCAGTAAACTCAAACGCGCCTATAACAGCGTCATGGCCTCCGGCCAGCGCGTCATCGCCGTCTCCGCCTATATCGCTGACCTGATCCGCGAGCGGCATCAAATCGGCGATGATCGTCTGCGCATCGTCCCCGGCGGCGTCGATCCGGCCCGCTTCAACCCCGATAGCGTCCACGAAACCCGCATGATCCGCTTCGCGCAGGATTGGCGCCTGATCGATGGCGCGCCCACCATCATGCTGCCCGCCCGGCTCACCGCCTGGAAAGGGCAGGGGGTGATGATCGATGCCCTGGCCAAGCTGCGCCATCACGATGCGCTGCTGCTCCTGGTCGGCGCCGCGCAAGGCCGCCATGATTATGTCCGCAGCCTCTGGCAACAAGCGGATCGTCTCGGCGTCGCCGGGCGCATCCGCATGATCGGTGACTGCACCGACATGCCCGCCGCCTATAAATTGGCCGATGTGGTGGTCAACGCCTCCACCGATCCCGAAGCCTTCGGGCGCACCATCGTCGAAGCCCAAGCCATGCGCCGCCTCGTCATCGCCACCGATCACGGTGCCGCCCGCGAAACCATCCGCGATGGGCAAACCGGCTGGCGCACCAAACCCGGCGACGCCGCTGCCCTCGCCGCCAGCATCGATCACGCCTTGGACCTCGACATCCAAGCCCGCATGGCCATGGGCGCCACCGCGCGGGATTTCGTCGCCACCCATTATTCCATCGCCGCCATGCAAACCGGCAATCTCGCCGCCTATCACGAACTCCTCGGATGAAACGCATCCTGATCATCCGCCACGGCGCGCTGGGGGACATCGTCTTGAGTTTCCCCGCCTTCGCCGCCATCCGCGCCGCCCACCAAGCCGCCGCCATTTCGCTGCTCACCACCGCCCCGTTCGCGGATTTTCTCGCCGCCGCACCCTGGTTCGATCAAATCCTGATCGACCCGAAACCACGCGTCTTCGACCTACCCGGCCTATGGCGCCTGCGCCAAAAGCTGATCGGTTTTGATTTTGTCTATGATTTGCAAACCTCGCAGCGTTCCTCGCGTTATTTCCGTCTGGCCGGCCGCCCGCCCTGGTCCGGCATCGCGCCCGGCTGCAGCGCCCCGCACAGCAACCCGGCCCGCAACGCCCTGCACACGCGCGAACGCCTCGCCGAACAGCTCGCCCAGGCCGGCTTTAACCGCCCACTCCCCACCCCTGACCTCACCTGGCTGCGCGCCGCCCCGCTCCCCGACGGCCCGGACCTGCCCGCTCATTTCACCGCCCTGATCCCCGGTGCCGCCCCGCACCGGCCCGAAAAGCGCTGGCCCGCCAGCCATTTCGCGCGCCTCGCCCTCCAACTGCCCGGCCCCATCGTCATTCTCGGCGGTGCCGCCGAAGCCCCCCTCGCCGCCGAAATCCGCCGCCGCGCCCCCGACGCGATCGATCTCACCGGACGCACCAGCCTGCTCAGCCTCGCCCGCGTTCTCTCCCGCGCCACCCTTGCCATCGGCAATGATACCGGCCCCATGCATCTCGCCACCGCCCTCGGCGTGCCCTCAATAGTCCTGTTCGCCAGCGCGAGCGACCCCAGCCTCACCGCCCCGCGCTACCCGAACGGCGATTGGCCGCGTGTGCTCAGCGCCCCCGATCTAGCCGATCTGTCGGTGGACCGGGTTGCTAGCGCCCTGACGGACCGGCATAACAACCCAACCTTAATCTTCTAAAGGAGCGAAAAATGCCTGCGATCACCCTGCCAGACGGCTCCGTCCGCGACTATCCGGGCGCCGTAACCGGCACCGCGATCGCGGCCTCCATCGGCCCCGGCCTCGCCAAAGCCGCCCTGGCAATGGAGCTGAATGGCAAACTGGTCGATCTCGCCACCAGCGTTACCGAAAACGCCCATGTCCGCTTCATCACCCGCAAAGATGCGGACGCTTTACCGATGATCCGTCATGATGCCGCCCACGTCATGGCCGAAGCCGTGCAAGCGCTCTATCCCGGCACCCAAGTCACCATCGGCCCCGCCATCGAGACCGGCTTTTATTACGATTTCTTCCGCAACGAGCCGTTCACCCCGGATGATCTCGCCGCCATCGAAGCCAAAATGCGCGACATCATCGCCGCCAACGCGCCCTTCACCCGCGAAGAATGGCCGCGCGATGACGCCATCGCCTTCTTCGAATCGCGGGGCGAGCGCTTCAAAGCCGAGCTAATCCGCGATCTGCCGGCCAGCGAAATCATCTCCATCTACCGCCAAGGCGACTGGCTCGATCTCTGCCGTGGCCCGCATCTGCGCAGCACCGGCGATGTCGGCACCGCCTTCAAACTCACCAAAGTCGCTGGCGCCTATTGGCGCGGCGATCACCGCAACCCCATGCTCTCGCGCATCTACGGCACCGCCTGGCGCGACCAAAAAGAGCTGGATGCGCATCTGCACCAGCTCGAAGAAGCCGAACGCCGCGATCATCGTAAACTTGGTCGGCAAATGGATCTGTTCCACATGCAAGACGAAGCGGTGGGCAGCGTGTTCTGGCACGAAAAAGGCTGGCGCCTCTACCGCACGCTCGAAGCCTATATGCGCCGCAAACAAGAAGCGTTCGGCTACCAAGAAGTCAAAACCCCGCAATTGGTGGACCGCACCCTCTGGGAAAAATCCGGCCATTGGGACAATTACCGCAGCCACA
Source organism: Acidiphilium sp. MT5 (assembly GCF_054767495.1). Classification (NCBI taxonomy): domain Bacteria; kingdom Pseudomonadati; phylum Pseudomonadota; class Alphaproteobacteria; order Acetobacterales; family Acidocellaceae; genus Acidiphilium; species Acidiphilium sp. MT5. Next base: position 133,005 of record NZ_BAABMR010000004.1, on the reverse strand, counting down.
TGTTCATCGCCACCATCGAAGATGAAGACAAGGTGCTTGCGGTCAAACCGATGAACTGCCCGTGCCATGTGCAAATCTTCAATCACGGCCTGCGAAGCTACCGCGAACTCCCGCTCCGCATGGCCGAATTCGGTTCCTGCCACCGCTTCGAACCCTCCGGCGCCCTGCACGGCATCATGCGCGTGCGCGCCTTCACCCAAGATGACGCGCATATTTTCTGCACCGAAGACCAAATCGCTGCCGAAACGGTCAATTTCGTCGCCATGCTGCGCGAAACCTACCGCGATTTCGGCTTCGCCGATTTCGCCGTTAAATTCGCAGACCGCCCCACCCCCCGCGCCGGCAGCGATGAAGTCTGGGACCGCGCGGAGGCCGCCCTCAAAGCCGCCTGCGCCCAAGCCGGCGTCACCTATACCATCAACCCCGGCGAAGGCGCGTTCTACGGCCCGAAACTCGAATTCGTGCTCCGCGATGCCATCGGTCGCGATTGGCAATGCGGCACCCTGCAAGTCGATTTCGTGCTCCCCGACCGGCTCGATGCCAGCTACATCACCGCCGAAAGCAGCCGTGCCCGCCCGGTCATGCTCCACCGCGCCATCGTCGGCAGCTTCGAGCGCTTCATCGGCATCCTGATCGAACATTACGCCGGCCGCTTCCCACTCTGGCTCGCCCCCACCCAAGTCGCCGTCGCCAGCATCGTCACCGACGCGAATGACTACGCCGACCACGTGGCCGCCACCCTCAAAGCCGCAGGCCTGTCCGTCATCACCGATACCCGCAACGAAAAAATCAACGCCAAAATCCGCGACCTGAGCCTCGCTCTAGTCCCCAACATCCTCGTCGTCGGACGCCGCGAGGCGGAGCAACAAACCGTTTCGCTCCGCCGCCTCGGCTCCACTGACTCGCTCCTCCTCGCCCTCGACGACTTGGTCACCCGCCTGAAAACCGAGGCGATCCCGCCGGATTTGCAGTAATCCCCGCCGTAACCCGGCGACTGCCTGAGCCTGATTTGGTCGGCGTATCGGATGATCGTTGTTGCGATGTCGCTAACGAAAAGAAAAAGCTGCTTTTTTGAAAAAAAGCAGCAAAAAACTTCCTTTAGTTTGTGCAGTGGCGTCGATGCCAGCACCGACCCAGCGGAGCAAAGTTTTTTTTGCTTCTTTTTTGTTCACAAAAAAGAAGTCTCCTCGCTACTCTGCTCTGCCTTGCGTCTTACAATCTCGAACCACCATTCATCCCCCCATCGGCGGCACAAACCCCAGCCCCGTGCTGCCAAACCCGCCCGCGCCGCGCCCGCTCGCCTCCAGCGTCTCGCTCTCGCGCCACACCGCCCGATAAACCGGCGCTAACACGGCCTGCGCAATCCGCATCCCCCGCGTCACCACAAACGGCTCGGCGCCAGCATTGAGCAGCAAAATCTGCACCTCGCCCCGATAATCCGCATCAATCGTGCCCGGACTATTCACCACCATAATGCCCGATTTCAGCGCAAGGCCCGATCGCGGCCTGATCTGCAATTCATAATCAGGCGGCAGCGCGATCGCAAACCCGGTCGGGATCAACGCCCGCGCCCCCGGCGCTAACACCATTTGATCCGCGACCGCCGCACAAATATCCATCCCCGCCGCTCCCGCCGTCGCATAGCCAGGCAACGGCAAATCAGCACCATGCGGCAAGCGCTTGATCACAACCTCAATCATGCCGAAAATTCCTTGGCAATCCGCGCAACCAGCCGCGCCGCAATCGCTTCCTTGGGCGCACGCGGCCAAGTTTCGCTCCCCGCCGCCGTCACCAGCACCACCTCATTCTCCGCCCCGCCCATAATCCCGCTCTCCGCACTCACATCATTCGCCACAATCCAATCACAGCCCTTGCGCAATCTTTTTTGGGCCGCCTGCTCAGCCACCCGCTCGGTCTCCGCCGCAAACCCCACCACCAAGCGCGGTCGCCCAGCCGCTAACATCGAAATTTCCTTGAGAATATCGGGGTTTTCCTGTAACTGGAACACCGGCGTCCCCGCCGTTTTCTTCAATTTCGCGGGCAGCGGCGTCACATGCCAATCCGCCACCGCCGCACAAAATACCGCAATATCCGCGGGCATCGCGTCTTGCACGGCGGCGAACATTTCCCGCGCCGTCTCCACACGCACCACGCTGACATTGGGCGGGTCCGCCATCGTTACCGGCCCGGAAATCAGCGTCACCCGTGCGCCCAACGCCGCGAGCGCGCCGGCAATCGCGTGGCCCTGCCGCCCCGAGCTCCGATTGGCCAAATACCGCACCGGATCAATCGGCTCATGCGTCGGCCCGCTGGTCACCACCGCATGATAACCCGCAAGTTTTCCCACCGGGCGCAGCAAAGTCGCAATCGCCTCCAAAATCACCGCAGGCTCTGCCAGTCGGCCCGGCCCAAATTCGCCGCACGCCATCGGCCCCTCATCCGGCCCCACCACCTGCACGCCGCGCGCCCGCAATTGCGCCATGTTCTGCATCGTCGCCGCATGCTGCCACATCCGCACATTCATCGCCGGGGCCACCAAAACCGGCTTGTCGGTCGCGAGCAGCAGGGTGCTGGCGAGGTCATCGGTAAGCCCCGCCGCCATTTTCGCCAAAATATCCGCCGAGGCCGGCACCACCACCAGCACATCCGCACTGCGCGAAAGCTGAATATGCCCCATCTCGCTCGCCTCGGTGAGCGAAAATAGCTCGGTATAAACCCGGTCTTCGCACAATGCCTGCACCGATAACGCGGTCACGAACTCTGCCCCACCCCGCGTCAGCACGGCGCGCACCTGCGCCCCGGCTTGGCGCAACAGCCGGATCAATTCCAGCGCCTTATAGGCGGCAATCCCGCCCGCAATAATCAATAAAATCCGCTTGCCGTCTAAATCAGATTCCGCACTCACAGCCGCCAACCCGCATGGATCGCGGCAATCCCCCCGCTCAAATTCCGATAACTCACCCGCGCAAACCCTGCCGTGCGCATCATCTGAGCCAATGTGTCTTGATCGGGAAACATCCTGATGCTCTCAGCCAAATATTGATAACTATCCCGATCTTTGGCCACCAGCGCGCCAATCTCGGGCAGCGCCTTGAACGACCAACGCTCATAAAGCGGTGCCGCCACCGCAATTTGCAATTTCGAAAACTCCAGACAAAAAAACCGCCCGCCCGGCTTGAGCACCCGCCTCGCCTCGGCCAGCACCCGTTCCTTATTGGTGCAATTGCGCAGGCCAAACGCCATGCTCACCCGGTCCACCGCGCCATCAGGGAGCGGCAGCGCTTCGGCATCAGTCACCAGCCAGGAAATCCCCTCAACCAAGCCGCGATTCTCCGCCCGCGTCCGGCCCACCGACAGCATCGAGCCATTAATATCACTCAGCAATACCGGCCCGCCGCCGCGCCGGCGCCATTGAAAGCTGATATCCCCCGTGCCGCCCGCCAAATCCAGCAAGCGCAAATGCGCGCGCGGCCCCAGCGCGGTGACAAAATCGCGCTTCCACAGCCGATGTACGCCCAATGACATCAAATCGTTCATAATGTCATAGCGCCGCGCCACGCTGTCGAACACATCGCGCACCCGGGCGGATTTTTCCGCACGCGGCACCGTGGAGAAGCCAAAATCGACAATATCGCTCGTGCTGGTCTCGCTCATCATCCCAGTCTATAGCCCCAAACCCATCATGCCGGAACTCCCCGAAGTCGAAACCGTCATGCGCGGGCTGGATGTCGCCTTAACCGGCCAAATCATCGCCCACGCCGCCCTGGCCCGCAGCGATTTGCGCTGGCCGGTGCCCGAGGGGCTGGTCCAAGCCTTGATCGGCGCGCGGATAGAGGGCTTTCGCCGGCGCGGCAAATATATCCTGCTCCGCCTTGATCGCGGTTTTTCGCTGTTGATCCATCTCGGCATGTCGGGCCGCATGACCATCGATCAAGCGCCCCAACCCCACCAGCATTTGACGCTCCGCACCGGCTCAGGCCGCCAAATCGGCTTTGTCGATCCAAGGCGCTTCGGCGCGCTCGATCTGGTGGCGACCGAGGCCGAGGATCAGCATTGGCTGCTCGCCAAACTCGGCCCCGAACCGCTGGAACCCGGCCTCACCACGGCCTATCTCGGTCGCGCCCTCGCCCGCAAACCCACCCCCATCAAAATAGCGCTGCTCGACCAAGGCTTGATCGCGGGCATCGGCAATATCTACGCGAGCGAAGCCCTGCACCGGGCGCGCATCAACCCCACCATCCCCGCATCCCAGCTCAACCGCAAACAGCTCACCACCCTGATCGCCGCCATCCGCGAAACCCTCAACGATGCCATCGCCGCAGGCGGCTCCAGCCTGCGTGACTACGCCCAGCCGTCCGGCGAACTTGGCTATTTCCAACATGCTTGGCGCGTCTATGACCGCGCCGGTCAACCCTGCGCCCAATGCCCCGGCCCGCCGCGCTGCCCCGGCATCACCCGCATCGTGCAGTCAAACCGCGCGACCTATTACTGCCCGCGCTCGCAGCCCTGACGCGCCGCCACCACAAACGCCTCAATCAGTGCTGCGGATTTCTGCCCCGGCGCGGTTTCCACCCCGGACGCCACATCCACCGCATGGGCGCCACTCGCGGCCACCGCTTGCGCAACATTCGCAATAGTCAGCCCGCCCGCCAACAGCCACGGTGCGGGCGATTGCCAGCCGCGCAGCATCGCCCAATCAAGCTGCACCCCATTGCCACCAGGCCGGTCCGCCCCGGCGGGCGGCTTCGCTTCAATCACAAACCCGTCCAACCCCTCATCATCCTGGGGTAATTCCGCCGGCGCACTCACGCCCACCGCCCGCCAAACCGGCACGCCAAACGCCTCGCGCACCGCCCGGCAGCGCGCCGGGCTGGCATAAAGCTGCAACACATCCAACCGGCAGGCACTCAGCACCGCACAAATCGCCGCATCCTCCGGCTCGACAAATAAACCCACCCGGGGCGCCCAATCCGCCCCGGCCATCGCCGCCACCTGTGCCGCCGTGACCAGGCGCGGTGAACGGGTGAAAAAATTAAAACCGAGCCAAGTCGCCCCGGCACCCACCGCCGCCCGGTACGATTCCTCGTTATTAATCCCGCAAATCTTCACCGCAATCATCGCCCCGCACCCGCCGATCCCATCGCAGCGTTCAGGGCTGATGCGATCGCCAAAGCCGCCGCCGCCGGGTCCGCCGCTTGCGTGATCGGTCGCCCCACCACCAAATAATCAGCCCCCGCCGCCATCGCCGCCTCCGGCGTCGCCGTGCGTGCCTGATCATCGAGCGCTGACCCTGCAGGCCGGATCCCCGGCACCACCAAAATCGGCTTGCTGCCAAACGCTGCGCGGATCGCGCTAATCTCCGCCGCACTGCACACCAGCCCGTCCGCCCCCGCCTCCAGCGCCATCCCGGCTAGGCGCAACACCTGCTCGCGTGGCGTCGCCATCACCCCGGTCGTCGCCAAATCAGCGCCGGTCAGGCTGGTCAGCACCGTCACCGCGAGCAAAATTGGTCGCGCCGCCCCCGCCGCTTCTGCCGCCATGCGCGCCGCCGCAATCATCGCCGGCCCGCCCTGCGCATGCAGCGTCAGCATCGCCGGCGGGCGGCGCAGCAACGCCCGCACCGCCCCGGCCACGGTGTTCGGAATATCGTGCAATTTCAAATCCAAAAACACCGGCGCGCCCGCCGCCCAGTCCAGGCAGGTCGGTCCATGCGCACAAAACACCTCAAGCCCCAGCTTGATCAGCCCCACATGCGGGCGCAGCATCGTCGCCAGCCGCACAGCCTCAACCGCATCCGCCGTATCAATCGCAGCAATCAGCCGGGATGGCGGCATCACGCGCCAGGGCGCGCCGGCGGGATCTCCACAGGCTTCACAAGGCTGGCCGCCTGCATGCTGGCAATCTGCTTCTCAGCGCGCTTGGCCCGCCGCGTCGCCCCCATCCGTGCGGGCAAATGCCAGAGCAGCCCCACCAGCACGCCGAGCACCAAAGCCACCAGCGCCACCACGCTGAGCGGCAATTCCGCCAGCGTGCCCAGCGGCCAAAACCCAACCGGCACCGCCTCGCGGTTGGAGAGCAAAAATATCGCCAGCAGCAAAATAACCAGCGCGCCAAAAATCAATCGAACGGTTTTCAGGGGGAAACTCCATCGCGCGAGGCCGGCCGGGATGAGCGGGCCTTTGCCGGGCTACCCTCATTGACCATTTCGCGCAATTCCCGCCCCGCCCGAAAAAACGGCACGCTCTTCTCCGACACGTCCACCGTCTGCCCGGTGCGCGGATTACGCCCGACCCGCGCGCGCCGCCGCTTGACCGAAAACGCCCCGAAGCCGCGCAGCTCAACCCGTCCGCCTTCCGCCAACGCCGCCGTCATCTCGTCAAAAATCGCCGTGACCACCCGCTCAATATCGCCAAGGGTCAAATGCCGATGCTCTTCCGCCAACGCCGCCACAAGTTCGGATCGGGTCATACTCATGCTCCTCCAAGCCCATCTGTCTGCCGCAGATTTTTGCGCCGGTCAACAAAATGTTAATCTGCATCACCTTGATAAATCATCGAATTGGCATACAAAAACCGCTAAACCACAACGCAGGGTTATAGATGCAGCGCGGTGCGCAACCCTTCAATCATAAATTGCGCCGCCAGCGCCGCCACCAAAATTCCCAGCACCCGCCCCATCACGCTCGCCCCGGTCGCCCCGGTCAAATGCGCGAGCAGCCGCGAGGCGCGCATCGCCATGAAGGTGCCGATAATCAGCGCCGCCAACGCCAGCGTCACCGCAATAATCGCGACTAAATCAGACCCCGCCTTGGCGTGCAGCAAGATCATCGTGGTCATCGCCCCCGGCCCGGCAATCAGCGGAATCGCTAGCGGAAACACGCTAATATCCTCGCCGGTCGCCGTCACCGCCGCGCGCTCCTCATCAGTCGAGCGCAATTCATGCTTCGCCGTCACCATGTCCTTGGCCGAGAGAAACAACAGCGCCCCGCCAGCAATCTGCAACGCCGGAATCCCAATCCCCAGCACCCGCAACAGCGCCTCACCGGCAATGCCGAACACCAGCAGCACCACAAAACTCACAATCGAGGCCCGCCGCGCCATCGCATGGCATTTCGCCGGCGCATCATTCACCGTCAGCGCGGCAAACACGATGCCGGTGCCAATCGGATCAATGATCACGAACAGCGCCACCACCGCGTATAAAAAATCACCAATCCCGCTGGTCAGCATATTACTCAACGCGTCGCTCCGCCGCCGCCAAATCCTCCGGCGCGTTAATATTCATGAAGGGATCATCCGCATCGTCAAACCAAACCCGCCGCGTCCCGATCAGTGCTGCAAAATCCCGTACCCGATGCGGCCCCGGCGCCGCCAGAAAACCAGCCAAGCTCGCCGCCGCCGCACGCGGCCACATCGCAATGGAGTGATGCACCCGCCCGCCATGGTCAACCACCGAAGGCGCCGCCCCCAGCCTGATCCGCAAATCCATGGGCACAAAAACCGTATCCACCGGCACGCTCAAAACCTGCGCCATCCCGGCCCTCTCTGCCGCACGTAACCCCGCCAAAATCCCCGCCAGCGGCCCGAACCCGGCAAATTCCCCGTCATCAAGCGCGATCACGCCGGGATATCGCCGCCTGATCCGCCTTGGATCAGCCCCCGCCGCCACCATGATCTGATCCACCTGCGGTGCCAGCCGCGCCATCATCCGCTCCAGCAGCGTGCGCCCGCCCAGCATGAGTGACGCCTTATCCGCACCACCCATCCGCCGGCCCTGACCGCCCGCAAGAATCAGTCCAATGCAGCGTTGATCAACCATATTTAAACCGGAGGAAAATGGGGCGAACGACGGGGATCGAACCCGCGACAACCGGTACCACAAACCGGCGCTCTACCAACTGAGCTACGTCCGCCACCAAGGCCGATTTAGGCCGTCTGCGCGCTCCGCGTCAATCGCTGAGGCGCAAAATGCCGCGCCAACCGCTCAATCGCGGCATCCAACAGCGAATCCTGCTTGCAAAACGCAAACCGCACATAATCGCGCGGCGCCGCCTCACCCGCATAAAACGCCGAAACCGGAATCGCGGCCACGCCCGCCTGCTCAACCATAAAGCGGCAAAACGCCTGATCATCGCCGTCAAACCCCAACTTGGAAAAATCCGCCGTCACAAAATACGAGCCGCGCGTCTCCAGCGGCACAAACCCCACCGCCGCCAGCCCGGTCGCCAAGCGCGTGCGCTTGGCCGCCAACCGCGCACCAATCGCCGCAAAATAATCATCCCCCTGCGCAAGCCCCACCGCCACCGCCCTCTGCAAATGCGGCGGCGTGGTAAAGGTCAAATTCTGATGCGCCTTCGCAATCACCGATGCCATCGCCCGGGGCGCACTCACATACCCCACCTTCCAGCCGGTCAGGCTGAATGTCTTGCCAGCACTGCCAATCCGCGCACAGCGCTCGCGCATCCCTGGCCGCGTCATCAGCGGAATATGCGCCGCCCCATCAAACACCAAATGCTCATAAACCTCATCGCACACCGCATAGGTGTCATGCCGCACGCATAAATCGGCAATGAAATCCAAATCCTCCACCCCGAACACCTTCCCCGTCGGGTTCATCGGCGAATTCAGCAGCAAAAGCTTGGTCCGGGGCGAAAACGCCGCCGCCAGCGCCGCACGCGGCAAATCCCAGCCCGGCGGCTCCAGGCGCACCAGCTTGGGCACCGCCCCCAGCAATTTCACCACCGGCACATAAATATCGTAGGTCGGCTCCAGCAGCACCACCTCATCACCCGGATTGAGCAGCGCCATCAAACACGCGGTCAACGCCTCGGTCGCGCCCGATGTCACCACCACCTCGCTCTGCGGGTCAATCTCCAACCCATAAAACCGCCGGTTCGCCGCCGCCACCGCCTCGCGCAGCACCGGCACACCGGTCAGCGGCGGATATTGATTGCGCGTCGGCCCCAGGCTCGCATCGCGCAGTGCCGTCGCCGCCGCCATCACCACCGCATCCGGCCCGTCCTCATCGGGAAATCCCTGACCCAAATTAATCGCGCCATGCTGCACCGCGAGTGCGGACATCACGGTAAAAATCGTGGTCCCCGTGGCCTCCAACAGCGAATTCATCGCGCGCATATTTCTGCTCCGTATCCCAACCGGCCCAACGCCGAACCACGCCCCGCGCACCGCTCACCGCGAACCGCCAATATCGCCCCGCCCCGCCCGATCGGCAAGCGCTGATTATTTGATAGGCACAACCTGCCCGTTTTCGCGCCGATCACGCCGCTCAACCCGCAAAAAACCCCGTCCCATGGTCTTGGCACGGCCTATGCTATACCTTAACCACGAACCAGACTGACCTTGAACCACCCCACCTTACTGCTCGTCGCTCAATCGCGCTCTCGCGGGTTGGCGGCGAGAAAATTGGATCAAAGCTGCGCAACAAGGAGGCCGCCCGGCACAAGGGCGAGGAGCGGATGAAGAAAATCGAAGCGATCATCAAACCGTTCAAGCTCGACGAAGTGAAGGAAGCCCTTCACGAAGTCGGATTGCAGGGCATCACCGTCACCGAAGCCAAAGGCTTTGGTCGGCAAAAAGGCCATACCGAGCTCTATCGCGGCGCGGAATATGTGGTCGATTTCCTCCCCAAGGTGAAAATCGAAGTGATTTGCGAAGATGCCGTCGCCGAGCGCGCCATCGAAGCCATCACCAACGCCGCGCGCACCGGTCGCATCGGCGATGGCAAAATTTTCGTCTCCAACATCGAGGAAGTCATCCGCATCCGCACCGGCGAAAAAGGCGAGGCGGCGATCTAATATTGCTCTCACACCCTGACCCAAGACCGATTTCATCCAACCCAATCTCGGTCTCAGTCAGATTTCATCCACCCGCACCTTCCGGCCCACCCGGAATTGTGCCTTAACCCGATCACAGCGGCGTCGCACGGGGCGGCGCCGCTTCACGACCCTCAGGGAGACTTCGAATGGCGAAAAAGCCCGCAACCGGCGATGCGATCAGCAAGGCGATGGACATGATGAAGGAGAACGGCGTCGAATATGTCGATCTCCGCTTCACCGATCCGCGCGGCAAATGGCAGCACACCGCCCAACATGTTTCCACCATGGACGCCGATGCCTTCCGCGACGGCATTATGTTCGATGGCTCCTCCATCGCCGGCTGGAAAGCCATCAATGAGTCGGACATGATCCTGATGCCCGACCCCGAAACCGCCGTGATGGACCCGTTCGCCGCCAAGCCGAGCATGATCCTGTTCTGCGACATCATCGAACCCTCCACCGGCATGGGCTACGCCCGCGATCCGCGCGGCACCGCCAAGCGCGTCGAATCCTACCTCAAATCCACCGGCATCGGTGACACCATCGTGGTCGGCGCCGAAGCCGAATTCTTCATTTTCGACAGCGTCCGCTTTGGCACCGGCGGCAATTTCGGCACCTACCAGGTCGATAGCATGGAAGGCCCCGGCTCCTCGCTGAAAGACTACCCGGAAGGCAATATGGGCCACCGCCCCGGCGTCAAAGGCGGCTATTTCCCCGTCCCGCCGGTCGATGGCGATAGCGATCTGCGCGCCGAAATGCTCGCCACCATGGGCGAAATGGGCCTGCCCATCGAAAAACACCATCACGAAGTGGCCCAAAGCCAGCACGAGCTCGGCACCCGCTTCAACTCACTGACCAAAATGGCCGACCAGATGCAGATTTACAAATACTGCGTCCACAACGTCGCCCATTCCTACGGCAAAACCGCCACCTTCATGCCCAAGCCCATCTATGGCGATAACGGCTCCGGCATGCACACCCACCAATCAATCTGGAAAAACGGCAAGCCGCTCTTCGCCGGCAATGGCTACGCGGATCTCTCCGAACTCTGCCTCTATTTCATCGGCGGCATTATCAAACACGCCAAAGCCATCAATGCCTTCTCCAACCCGAGCACCAATAGCTATAAACGCCTAATCCCCGGCTTCGAAGCGCCCGTGCTGCTCGCCTACTCCGCGCGCAACCGCTCCGCCTCCTGCCGCATCCCCTACACCACCAACCCCAAAGCCAAACGCGTCGAAGTCCGCTTCCCCGACCCGACAGCCAACCCCTACCTCGCCTATTCCGCCATCGCGATGGCCGGGATCGATGGGATCAAAAACAAAATCCACCCCGGCGACCCGATGGATAAGGATTTGTACGACCTGCCGCCCGAGGAACTCAAAGGCATCCCCACCGTCTGCGGCAGCCTCCGCGAAGCCCTCGGCGCCCTCGCCGCCGACCACGACTTCCTCCTCGCCGGCGACGTGTTCAGCAAAGAACAAATCGAAAGCTACATCGAACTGAAATGGGGCGAAGTCTACCGCTTCGAACACACCCCCCACCCCGTCGAATTTGAAATGTATTATTCCTCCTAATTTTCGCGCCGAACAGGCACTAACGAAAACCGGTCCCAGCCATGGGGCCGGTTTTTTATTTCATTACTACTCACCCGTACACGTAGCTTGGTCGCAAAGCTTCGCGGCAGATAACTAAGTGATATAGCAATCAGAACAATAAAATATCACGTCCAAATTCTAGCCCGAGAAAATCACTGATCTTTTTGAGCAGCGAACGCTTGCGAGCAGAATCCATATTGGTGTCGACATACCATCCTGCGGCAATCTTGTGGGCGCGTCCATACTGCCGCTTTTTCAAGTAAACCAGGGACGGACTACTTGCTATGGTGCGCCGCTTGGAACCAAGCAACAAATCGGAAAGAGCGGGCAGTTTCTCAGGAGCAAGTTCGGCTAGAAACCTCAGTATTTTGACAAATCGGTCTGTTTCGTTAATTGCTGTATGAGTCTCACCAAGCATACAAAATGCAAACTGCTTACCGCCGATGGCTGGAGCAGCAATCTGAGCGCCCCCTGCAGCAAGCGTTTCTGCCTGATCCTCACAACTTTCGTTATCAGGTTCAGCTTCGACATCGGGAAGCTTGGCGTCAATCGGAGATAACGTAATGGTCACAGGATGATACCCTTCGGCGTTGATTTCAATCTTCATCTCAATTACCTCCGATCTCGACGAAGGCTGCGCCTCAACAACGATTGAGATTTACGTCTTCCTGGACGATATGCCGTAATAACTATGGTGCCGTCGCAAACAACACGTGTCCCGATGAGACGTTCCATTTGTCGGATTTGCTGTTTCAACGTATCGATATACGCGCGCCCTGCCTTTTCGGTCAGCATAAAACCCCGCTCAACCTCAATGCCATGCCTGGTAATCAGTTCCACATCGGCATACGACATTCCTCGTTGTCCGGTGCGGGTTTGCGCATGATCAGTATACATTAATTCACTCATGATCGTTCTCCACAAGCGAGTTAGAGGATCGCCGAATTCCGGGCGCTATAATTTGTTCTGTATTCTTCATCGATTTTTTGATTTCTTCCACTCTTTCCTCTATCTTATCGCGCAACCATTTCTTAACGGATTCGCTACCTCTGATTTCTGTAGGAATTTCATGTAGTCCGACCGTTCCGTTCGCTAGTCCCCTGGCTAAAATTGGATCGTCCGGATAGAGTTCTGCGAATAGTTTTTCTGTTGTGAAACTTGTCGTATCGGCATCTGGGCCGCATTGATCAACTTGGATGAGCGGCGTAGAGCCTCGAGCAAAATCTTTTAGGAAAATTGCAAACGGATTTCCAGAATATTCGTTATCATAAAACGATTGAGAGCAAACCTCATCCGTTTTTTCAAATAAATCACGCGCAAATATGTCGCGTTTATCAATTGACGCGCGCTCACACTCCGTTATTTCTTCTCGGTAAGGATTCGCCCAGATGAGATTCGATAAATGCCGCAGTCCCTTCCCAATCTCAAAGGCCTCTTGTTCATTTTGCGCCAAAGCTTCAAGTCTAGTCTGCCGCTGCGCTAGGCTTTGCTCTGCAACGCATAAAAACAATAACGGTGCCAACTTGACGATCTGCTGAATTTTAACCCCATAGCGAGCGGCAATAATATGGATTGCGTTCCGCGTAGCGTGGTCGATCCGAACATTGATTTGCGAATGCGGCGAGCACCAACTATCGGCCCCCTCCTTTGACGGAACCGGCGCGGAACTGTTCCGCCTGATCTCTCCGGTGAGAAAATCTGGAGACACATCGAGCGCCTCGGCCAGCGCCATGACGGTTTCAACGTGTTGTGGTCGCTTCCCGCGGCCTGCCGGCGGATCAAGCAATCTTCCAATCGTCTTTGGCGAAAGACCACTCTTTTCAGCAAGAACTTTCGGCGCCATCCGTTTGGCGTTCATAGCCTGCTTCAGCGCGTTTTTATCGATCCTGTTAACCATGGCGGCTTCCTTTCGAAATTGGTTTAGACCAAAATAATATATATTGAAAGATAATATAGGGTCTTTTTTGGTCCAGAAGATCCGCCTTTTATTGATTCACCAAAAAATAACTGGACCAAAATAGACCGTCGGGACCAATTCAGTGTGCGCGACGAGTTTGGTCGACGCATTTATGCGTCCGTCAATGCATTGTTCCGCCGATCGCGCGACGCAATGTCCAGCGCCCTCAAACCAACCCTCTGCGCGAGCGCCGAACCCCCCATCCGCGCATCAATTGACAACCGCGTCCCATTCCACAAATACCATATATCAAATGCTGTCTCCGACAGCGCAAAATCGCTCACCCCCGGAATCCGCACAATGACCGATCTCCCGCCCGAAGCCCGCTGGGAAGCCCGATACGCCGCAACCAGCACCTATCTGTTCGGCACCGAGCCCAACCGCTTCCTGGTCGAGGCCGCTGCCCATCTTCCCCCCGCCGCAAAAATCCTCGCCGTGGCCGATGGGGAAGGGCGCAACGGCGTCTTTCTCGCCTCACGCGGCCATCAGGTTCACGCCGTCGAATATTCCGCCACCGCCATCGCGAGGGCGCAACAGCTCGCCGCCGCCCAAGGCGTCGCGCTCCATAGCGAACAAGCCGACTTATTGCGCTGGACCTGGCCGGTCGCCGCCTACGATGCCGTGGTCGCCATTTTCGTGCAATTCGTGCCACCCGCCGCCCGCCCGGCCTTTTTCGCCAACATGGTCGCCGCCCTGCGCCCCGGCGGCATTTTGCTCCTGCAAGGCTACCGCCCCGAACAAATCGCCAACGGCACCGGCGGCCCGAGCGATCCCGCCCATTGCTACACCGAAGATCTGCTCCGCACCGAATTCGCGGATCTGACACTCCTCCATCTCCACAGCCATGATGCCGAAATCGCCGAAGGCACCGCCCATCACGGCCCCTCCGCCCTGATCGACCTGATCGCCCGAAAACCCTGATCCACCCCCGCCGCCATCCCCGCTCAAACCTCCTCATCGGCCACATAAGAGCCGATTTTCTGCACCAAAGCCGGATCACGCCGATTCAGCACCAGCCCATACATAATCGAGGCCACCAACATCGCGAGCGCAATATACGGAAACAAATTATACGGCTTCGGCTGCCCCGGCTGCACCAAACCCCACAGCGGAAACAGCATCAACCCGGTCCCCACCAGCGGAATAATTAAATGTTTGATCGGGTTGAACGCCTCCCGATGATAGCGCAGCATATAAACCGGCAACGCCAAATTCGTCACCAAATAGGTGATAATCACCGGAATTGTACCGAGCGATCCGGTCTCGCCGAACAAATCAACCGGCTTCACGCCAATCCCAAACACCAACACAATTGCCAGCGCAAATAACACAAAACTCCACATCGCCACCGAGGGCGTGCGATGGCGCGGATGGATCTTGCCAAAAAATACCGGCAGCAATCCCTCTCGCCCGGAGTTGAACAAAATCCGCGCTTGACTATTGGTCAGTCCCAGTAACGATGAAAAAATACTGGTCAACCCCGCCAAATACGCCACAATCAAAAACGCCGCCGCCGAGCTTTTAAATGCATCCACAAACGGAATATCAGATTTACCAATCGCCACCGCATTATTATGAAACGCAATCTCGGTGGCATACGCCAACATCATATACAAAATCCCGATCGAGAGCGTGCCAATAATCAGCGCGCGGGGAATATTGCGCCGCGCATCGCGAGTCTCCTCCGCCAATGTCGCCGAATTTTCCCAGCCAATGAACAGATAAATCGCAATCGGAAACCCAAGCCCAATGCCCTTCAACCCGCCGGAAAGATGGCTCCATTCAAACGGCGCCAGCGTCAAATGCGCCCGGTTCACCACCAGCATCACCACGGCGCCCACCAGCAACAGCGCCAACTCAAAATAGAAAAACACCGCCGCCCACAAGGTGGAAAGCGCAATCCCCCGCGCCACCAACAGCCCGACAATGCCGGTCGCCACCACGCTCAGCACTTGCCAGGGAATGTTAACACCCAGAAACAATTTCAGCGTGTCATGCGCCCACCCACCCGAAATCGCAACCACCGAAGCCGCCGCCACCAAATACCCAAACACCACAAACACCGAAGCCGCGGCCCCCGCCACCGGTCCGAACGCCATGCCAATAAACGTCACAAAACTGCCGGTGGAAGGCCGATAACGGGAAAATTCAGCCAGCGTGTTGGTCAAAAATAAAATCACCACCATCGCCACCAAAATCGTCAGCGGCGCGCCAACCCCCGCCCCGCTGACAATCAGCCCAAAACCAAAGAAAAAACTCATGGCCGGTGCGATATTCGCAAGCGTGGAGGCCACAATCTGCGGCAACCCCAGCGCACCAGATTGCAGCCGATGCTGCGACGGAACGATGCTCATCCGAAACCCCCTTTTATTAATTTTCGTAATGAGCTTAATCGATCCTCCGCATCCTGCCAATCACTTTATTCAGCGCCAGCAACCAGCCCACCGCTCACGCTAACGCCTGCAGGTTCCCGCGCCGATAGCGCAGCATAATATACCCCACCGCCAGCGCCACCGCCGCACTCAGCACCGCGCTGGTCAACGGCGTGCCATAGCCCAGCCCAGACATCGCCACCGGCTTATCGACCCAATCGGCAAACGAGGCCCCCATCGGTCGCGTCAGAATATAGGCCGTCCAAAACCCGGCAATCGCATTCAACCGCCCCGCCGCATAAAGTAGCCCCGGCATTGCAAACAGCATTGTGAACACCAGCGCCGAGGGCCAATAGCCCAGCCCAAACGTCGAGGCGGTCAAATCCCCCGCCGCCGTGCCCAGCGCAAACGTCGCCATCACCGTCGCCCAATAAAACCCTTCGCGCCGGGCCGAGCGGATCGAATCGATCGATAATGTGCCCTCGCTCCGATACCAGGCCAGCAAAATCGCCCCCAACGCCAGCAAAAACCCGGCACTCGAAGCCATATAAGGCACGCCCAGCACCACATGGATCACATCGGCAACCATCGTGCCGAACACACTGATCATCACCACCAGCAACCAGTAAGTGAGGGGTCGATAGCGCCGCTGCGCCATTTGCAGCCCCAGCGCCGCCAAAAACCCCAGCGCCCCCGCCGCTACCGCCGCATAGGGGTTGGTATGAAACACCAGAAAATCGGATGTCGCCTCGCCCATCGCGGTCGAGAGAATTTTCGCCACCCAAAACGCCAAGCTGATCTCCGGCACCTTGCTCTCAGTATAGCGCCGCGCAGCAAACCGGGTCATGGCTCGGATCATCAGCATCGCTCCTCACTGGAATAGTCGCCCTCGTTTGGGTAAACCAAACCGCGAATTCAACCGATGCTCGCGCCAACGTGATTGTCGCGCCGCCCGCCGCCCCCACAACAGCCGCCCCCACACCAGCCGCCCCCACACCAGCCCCCACCGCCCCAGGAGCAAAAATGTCCCGCCCCACCCGCACCGCCCTCGCCCTCCTGCTGCTCACCGCCCCCGCCTCAACCGCCCTCGCCTCAACTGCCCAGGCGCACAGCGTCCTCAACACCTGGTCGAGCATCAAACCCCCCGCCGCGCCCAAGCCGGTCGCCGTCACCCTCAACCCCAAAACCACCGCCCTGCTGCTGCTCGATTTCGTCTCGCAAACCTGCAACGCCACCCACCGCCCGCGCTGCCTCGCCACCCTCAAACCCACCGCCGCCTTGCTCGCCCGCGCCCGCGCCGCGCACGCAACCATCATCTATTCCTACGTCCTCAGCGGCCACCCGGCGGACATCAACCCCGCCCTCGCGCCGCGCCCCGGAGCGAAAATGGTCCAATCCGGACCGGATAAATTCCTGCACACCAACCTCGCGGCCTTGCTGCGCGCCGATCACATCCGCACCGTCATCGTCACCGGCACCGCCGCCGAAGGCGCTGTGCTCGCCACCGGCAGCGAAGCCGCCTATCGCGGCTACCGTGTCATCCTCCCCGCCGATGGCCTCTCCGCCGCCCATCGCTACGCCGAGCAATACACAATCTGGGATTTTCTCCACGCGCCGTTCCTCAGCAACCGCACCACCCTGACCACGCTCGGCGAAATTCATTTCCGGTAACCCAGCCAAGAGTTGCGTCCGCCCGCATTGCCGGGCAAGACGCGCAGGAATCGGAGCGTCCTTATGCAAGCAGCCATCATCCTGTTCCCCGGCATTAATCGCGAGCGTGACATCGCCATCGCGCTGGAATCCAGCCT
Organism: Acidiphilium sp. MT5; assembly: GCF_054767495.1. Classification (NCBI taxonomy): domain Bacteria; kingdom Pseudomonadati; phylum Pseudomonadota; class Alphaproteobacteria; order Acetobacterales; family Acidocellaceae; genus Acidiphilium; species Acidiphilium sp. MT5. The sequence goes on along the minus strand of NZ_BAABMR010000004.1, from coordinate 115,435 downwards.
CGGCCACAAACCCAAGCTGATCTGGCATCGCGAAACCACCCTCACCGGGATCGATCTGGTGGTGATCCCCGGCGGCTTCTCCTATGGCGATTATCTGCGCTGCGGGGCCATGGCCGCCCAATCGCCGATCATGCGCGCCGTGGCCGATCACGCCGCGCGCGGCGGCTATATTCTGGGTGTCTGCAACGGCTTTCAAATCCTCACCGAAGCCCAATTGCTCCCCGGCGCCTTGCTGCGCAACCAATCGCTGCGCTTTCTCTCGATGGATTGCCATTTGCGCGTCGAGCGGAGCGATACGGTCTTCACCGACCATTATCAGCGCGGCGCCGTGTTCCGCGCCCCAATGGCCCATGGCGATGGCAATTACATCGCCGACGCCGCGACACTCGACCAGCTCGAAGCCGAAAACCTGATTGCACTCCGCTATGTCACGCCCGACGGGGCCGTCACCCCCGAGGCCAATCTGAACGGCTCCGCACGCAATATCGCCGGCATCCTCTCGCCCAATCTGCGCATCCTCGGCCTGATGCCACACCCTGAGAATTTGATCGATCCGCTCACCGGCGGCACCGACGGCAAACCTCTGTTCGACAGCCTCGCCAGCATCGGGATCACCGCATGACCCAGCCCATCACGCCCGACCTCGCCCGTTCCTTCGGCCTGTCAGACGCCGAATATCAGCGCGTGCTCACCATCATGGGCCGCACCCCCAGCCTCACCGAACTCGGCATTTTCTCGGTCATGTGGTCCGAGCATTGCTCCTACAAATCCTCGCGCATCTGGCTGAAAACCCTGCCCACCACCGCCCCCTGGGTGATCCACGGCCCCGGCGAAAATGCCGGCGTGGTCGATATCGGCGAAGGGCTCGCCGCCATTTTCAAAATGGAAAGCCATAACCACCCCAGCTTCATCGAGCCGTTCCAAGGCGCTGCCACCGGCGTCGGCGGCATCCTGCGCGATGTCTTCACCATGGGGGCGCGCCCAATCGCCAATCTCAACGCGCTGCGCTTCGGCGATCCTTCTTTGCCCGTCACCAAACGCGTGGTCGATGGCGTGGTGCGCGGCATCGGCGGCTACGGCAATTGCGTCGGCGTGCCCACCGTCGGCGGCGAGACTAATTTTCACCCCGCCTATAACGGCAACCCGCTGGTCAACGCGATGACCGTCGGCATCGCCGCCCAAGACAAAATTTTTCTCTCCGCCGCCGCCGGCATCGGCAACCCGGTGGTCTATGTCGGCTCGAAAACCGGGCGCGATGGCATCCACGGTGCCACCATGGCCTCCGCCGAATTCGCCGCCGACAGCGAGGAAAAACGCCCCACCGTGCAAGTCGGTGACCCGTTCATCGAAAAACTCCTGATCGAAGCCTGCCTCGAATTAATGGCAACCGACGCCATCGTCGCCATCCAAGACATGGGCGCCGCCGGCCTCACCTCCTCCTCGGTCGAAATGGCCGGCAAAGGCGGCGTCGGCATCGAGCTCGATCTCGACGCCGTGCCCCAGCGCGAAACCGGCATGAGTGCCTATGAAATGATGCTCTCGGAATCCCAAGAGCGCATGCTCATCGTGCTCAACCCCGCCCGCGAAGCCATGGCCCGCGCCATTTTCGAAAAATGGGAGCTGGATTTCGCCGTCATCGGCCACATCACCGATACCGGGCGCATCAAAGTGCGCCACCAAGGCCGCATCGAAGCCGATATTCCGCTCCAACCCCTCGCCGACGAAGCCCCGCTCTACGAACGCCCTTATACGCTCCCCACCCGCCCCGAACCGCTCGCCGTCCCGCACGACCCGGTCGGCCTCGAAGCCGCCCTGCTGCGCCTGCTCGCCTGCCCGGATCTCGCGGCGAAAAACTGGATCTGGGACCAGTATGACGCCACCGTCGGCGGTCAAACCATCAAACGCCCCGGCCAAGCGGATGCCGCCATCGTGCGCATCCCCGGCACCCACCGCGCCCTCGCCCTCACCACCGATTGCACCCCCCGCTACTGCGCCGCCGACCCCGAACAAGGCGGCGCGCAAGCCGTAATCGAAGCCTGGCGCAACATCACCGCCACCGGCGCCACCCCCCTCGCGGTCACCGACAATCTCAATTTCGGCAACCCGGAAAAGCCCAAAGTCATGGGCCAAATCGTCGCCGCCATTCGCGGCATGGGCGCAGCCTGCCGCGCGCTCGATTTCCCCATCGTCTCCGGCAATGTCTCGCTCTATAACGAAACCGAAGGCCAGCCGATCCTGCCCACCCCCGCCATCGGCGGCCTCGGCGTGATCGACCATGCCGCCAGAGCCGTCGGCATCGCGCCCCGCCACGGCGACACCTTGATCCTGATCGGCGCCACCACCGGCGAGCTCGGCCAATCACTCTGGCTGCGCGAAATCCTGCACCAGGAGCAAGGCGCACCCCCAAGCCTCAATTACCACGCCGAACGCACCCATGGCGATTTCGTCCGCACCCAAATCACCCACGGCCATGTCAGCGCCTGCCACGATCTGTCCGATGGCGGCCTGCTCATCGCCCTCGCCGAAATGGCCCTCGCTGCCAATATCGGCCTCACCCTCACCCACCAACCGCTCACCGTGCCGCCCCACGCTTTCTGGTTCGGCGAAGACCAAGCGCGCTACATCATCGCCACCCCCCACCCCGCGCCCTTGCTCGCCGCCGCCGCCGCCGCCTCCATTCCCGCAACACAAATCGGCCATGTCGAACCGCCCCATCACGCCGCGTCGGGCCATTTGACACTGCCCGATGGCAAAGCCATATCTATAACAACCTTGCGAGAAGCGAATCAGCGTTTCTTCACCGAATGGTTCGCCTGATCTCGCAGCCAACCCTGATCCAAGGACACCCCCATCATGGCCATGGCGGCCGCTGACATCGAAGCCCTGATCAAAGCCGCCCTCCCGGATGCCACCATCACGGTCGAAGACCTCGCCGGCGATGGCGATCACTACGCCGCCACCGTGGTCAGCGCCGCCTTCCGTGGCCTGTCGCGGGTGCGTCAACACCAGCTCGTCTATAGTGCCCTGCAAGGCCGCATGGGCGGCGCCTTGCACGCCCTCGCCTTGCAAACCTCCGCCCCCGATTAATCCTTCCACCGATTGGCCACCCGCCAAGGAGCAAAAATGTCCACCACCGAAGATCGCATCAAGTCCGACATCACCAGCAACGATGTCATGCTCTACATGAAGGGCACCGCCATGTTCCCCCAATGCGGCTTCTCCGCCCGCGTGGTGCAAATCCTCACCCATATGGGCGTGCCGTTCAAAACCGCGAACGTGCTCGAGGATGACGGCCTGCGCGAAGGCATCAAACAATTCTCGAACTGGCCCACCGTGCCGCAGCTCTACGTCAAAGGCGAATTCGTCGGCGGCTGTGACATCGTGACCGAAATGTTCCAATCCGGCGAGCTGCAAACCCTCCTTGCACAAGCCGGCGTGGCGACCTCTCCTGCCGCCTGATCGCCTCATCAACTCGCCATCGCGCGCCCGCATCCCTGCGCGGGCGCGCACCCTCAACCTCGCCTTCATCACCGATGAACTGCCCGCCCCCGGTCGCGCCGGCCACCTCGCCTATAACCATGCTTTGATCAGCCATTGGCGCGCCCAAGGCCATCACATCACCCTGTTCCTCACCCGCCCGCGCCTGAACCGCCTGATCGTGCCCCGCCCGAACATCCCGGTGCTCGGCCCGCGCCTCTTCTCAATCGGCAAGCACCTGATCGCCGCCGAACCGCGCACCATCGCCAACCTGATCCGCCGCACCCTGCCGCGCCGCGCCAGCACGGCCCCCCACCGCGCCACCCTCGGCGCGCCAATCACCATCCGCCAAGCGCACTGGATCGCCACACGCCTCCCCGCCCTTAACCCGGACGCGATCATTATCGACACCATCTTCCGCGCGCCCTTGCTCGATCACCCGGCCCTGCAAGGCAAAAAATCCATCCTGATCGCCCATGATCTGTTCCATCGCCGCCACGCCGCCCTCAGCCTCGCCGGCCTGTCGCTCCGCCCCGAACACCTCACCCGCGCGGATGAAACCCTGCTCCTGAACAAAGCCTCCAGCATCGTCGCCATCCAGCCGGACGAAGCCGCCCTGATCGCCGCCATGTGCCCGGATCGCCAAGTCATCACCGTGCCCATGCCCGCCACCGCCATCCCGCGCGTCCCCGGCACCCTGCGCGACCTATCCTCCCTGGTCTTTCTCGGCAGCGCCTCCCTGCCCAATCTCGATGGTCTGCGCTGGTTCCTCGAATCCATCTGGCCCCGCCTGCACGCCCGCCGGCCTGACCTGCGGCTCGATCTGGTGGGCGATTGCGCCCTGTCCCTCAGCCCGCTGCCACGCGGCGTCCACCGCCATGGCCGCGTGCCGGATCTGGCCCCCATCCTGCACCGCGCCAGCCTCGCCATCGCACCGCTGCGCGCCGGCTCCGGCCTGAAAATCAAACTGCTCGACTATGCTCGCCACGGCCTGACCACCATCGCCAGCCCCGCCGCCCTCGAAGGCCTCGCCGCCGACCCGGCCAGCCCCTTCATCCAAGCCACCACCCCGCAAGATTTCATCCGCGCCATCCTCGCCAACCTCGCCACCCCGCCCAGCGATTTGCGCGCCCTCGCCTACATCACCAACCATTACGGCCCCGCCCATATCTTCGCGCCGCTCGATGCCCTCCTCACCGAACCTTGAGTCTCCCGCCTCGGCCTCACCCACGGATCAACCCATGCTCACCCCGCCGCACCGCGCCTTCCAGGATTACTACCCAGACGAAACCGCCCATTGCTATGGCTGCGGTCGCGCCAACGCCAAAGGCCACCAAATCAAAACCTATTGGGATGGCGATGAAACCATCACCCGCTTCACCCCGCTGCCCGAACATATCGCCGTCCCCGGCTTCGTCTATGGCGGCCTGCTCGCCTCCTTGATCGATTGCCACAGCACCGGCACCGCCGCCGCCGCCGCCTACCGCGCCGAATCCCGCGCTATGGACAGCCTGCCCGCCCTGCGCTTCGTCACCGGCAGCCTCAAACTCACCTACCTCAAACCAACCCCCCTCGGCCCCGAACTTTTGATCCGGGGCCGCATCATCAGCCAATCACCCCGCAAAATCACCATCCACTCCAGCATCCTCGTCAACGGCATCGAAACCGTCCAAGGCGAAGTCGTCGCCGTCCGCATGCCCGATTCTTTCGCGCCGCCGCCCACCCCCAAAACCCCGTCATGACCGAACCCCAAATCCTCACCGGCACCTGCCATTGCGGCCAATGCCACTGGACCCTCGAAGGCGATCCCGGCTCGATCACCGCCTGCAACTGCACCCTCTGCCGCTGCTACGGCGTGCTCTGGGCCTATGATTACGAAAATGAACGCATCCACGTCACCGGCCCGACCCGCCGCTATATCCGCAGCGATACCCCCAACCCCAGCCTCGAAATCCTGTTTTGCTCCCATTGCGCCAACGTCCTCGCTTGGCGCGCCCTGCAGTCCGACGAAGCCAACCGCCGCCGCATCGCCGTCAATATCCGCCTCGCCCCACCCGAAACCGTCGCCCACCTCCCCATCGACACATTCGACGGCCTCCACACCTTCCAAGACCTCCCCAAAGATGGCCGCTGCGTCCGCGACCTCTGGTTTTAATTTTGCTCCCCCCAACCCAACCCGGACCCACCCATTTTTCGCTCCGCCTCGCTGCCCTGCTGCTTACCATCACCCCCGCCGCCATCACCCCCGCCGCCCAAGCCCAATCCCCCACGCCGTACCCCGTCCGCAATTATGTCGGCAGCTATGTCTGCGCCCAAGGCCTGACCGAGCTTGATCTCAAAATCCTCACACAACCCAACCACCCCAACCACCAACAAGCCGCCTTCATCTTCTGGCCGCCCCATCACGGCTCCGCCGCCCACCCCCAAGGCGTCTACTTCATGCACGGCACCATCAACCCCATGCTCGGCATCCTGCGCCTAACCCCCAGCAACTGGCTCAAACGCCCACCCTTCTACGCCATGGTCCCCATGACCGGCTTCTCCAACGACGGCGGCGCCATCTTCACCGGCACCATCCAGTTCCCCGGCTGCACCCGCTTTTCGCTCCGCCTGCAATCCCACGAATCGGCCCCCATCCCGTAGGGTGGAATGCGCTTGAGCATCCCACCATGTCGCGCCACCCAAACGCGGCGACCCCTCATCACCCAACCATGCATGACAACAAGTGGTTGAAACCGAAAAAAATTGCACCTATATTCGGATTATCGACAATTTTTCGTCGATAATCGACTTTCGGAGCCGTAAAATGATCTATCAAATAGAGATCGAAAATTTTTTTTCGATCAAGGATCGCCAGGTCATCGACCTCCGCGTTTCCGGAAAGGTTCCTGACGATTTCGATCGATTTGCGCCCATCTTTCCGCAATCGGCAACCCGCGCCCCAAAAATCGTGACCTTGTTTGGCGCAAACGCTTCGGGAAAAACCAATGTTCTGATGGCTTTGGCCTTTGTCGTAAATTTTATTCAGCGCCACGCATTGTCGCAGGAACTGCTTGGGCAAGAGTATGCCTATATCGACCAGTTCAATCATCCCGATTCGAAATCCCGTCCAATAAAATTCGCCTTGGAATTCGGAGCGATCATGAACGCAACCGCGGAACTCGGTGCGCGAGTGTCTCGTGGTGAACACGTTCTCTTTGGCACGTGTCGTTATGAGCTGGAATTGACCATGGTTAACGGCGTGATCAATGCCGTGTCTCACGAAAGCCTGCATCAGCGTCCGAATGATCGTGGCAAATGGCAGCGTGTTTTCGAGCGTGATGGCAACAACAACGTAAAAGGCTCGCTGTCATTTCCAATCAAAGGGTTCGAGCATCTTTTGAATACACTCGATCCGCGCGCGTCAATTATAGCCAACTATGCCAATTTTAACCATCCTGGCGCAAAATACTGGCGAGAAATCGCAACATCAATTAATTTTATGATTGAAAGAGAGCCATCCTTATTTGATGGAACCCTGATACGATCAATTTATCAGAATTCTGCTTTATTAAATGGATTAAACGCTGTTATTCAAAAAATTGATGTTGGCATTGAACATGTGTGTCTCGAAAGGAATGAGTATGGATTTTCTGTTAGTTTCAAGCACCTCGGTATGGAGCATGGATTGCCTTGGGACCGCCAAAGCCATGGCACGCGTGCTTTCATCCGCCTTTATCCACTAATCGCCAAAACACTCGAAACCGGGGGCGTCGCTGTTATCGATGAGTTAGGTTCCGCTTTGCACCCGGCAATAGTAAACGAGATTCTGGGTTGGTTTCGGGACGTCGAACGGAATCCAAAGAACGCGCAATTATGGTTCAGCGGCCACGCGGCAACCTTAATGGACGATCTATCGATGGAAGAAATCATATTCTGCGAGAAAGATCGTCAGGGCCGAACCTCCCTGTTCCGAGCACGCGACATCGCCCGCCGCTCTGACAATTTGCGCAGCAAATATCTGTCAGGCATCTATGGCGCGGTCCCACAAATCGGATGACACAAATCCACCGCCGAATACCACAACGGAAACGGATTTTCGTCGGCGGCGAAGGGGCCTCCGAATGTAATTATGTCAAATGGCTCAGTGATTTGTGCCGGGATAAAAATATCCCTGTTAAACTTGATATTCACGATCTCGGTCGCGGGGGAAATTCCCTAAACCGCATCGAAATGGCAGCAAGAAAAATCAGACATGAAGAAGAAAACCGCGAACAATACAAACATAAATTTCTAATATTAGACGCTGACAAAATAGAAAATCAGCATGAAGAACAAGCCTGCAAAGACAAGGCCACAAAAAACGGTAAATTAATCATTATCTGGCAACGTCCCTGCCACGAATCATTTTTGCTTCGCCATTTTACACCCCGTGAAAACCATCTTCCCGCGACAAGTGACCACGCAATGACCCAATTAAAAAAAATCTGGCCAGACTACCAAAAAAATATGCCAGTCCGACAAATCGGCCAAACGCTCAGTCTGGATGGCGCACGGCGCGTTGCGCAAAATCTGCTAGAATTTCAAAATTTTTTGAGAATAATCGGGCTGTTGCAGGATCGAAATTTAAATCATCGGAACAGTTCGTAGCCCTTAAGGTGGGGTGCGTTTGAGCATCCCACCATTTCTCACTCCCATCAAGCAAAGCGATCACGTATTCTTGTTGCAACGACATCGATAAATTGCGCTATAATCGTGCTTCTTATTCACAATCCGGGCAATGCTGCCGACACCATAACGCCCTAATCGCAGGAGGTTCCGCTGAAACAATTTTTTTGGCGTGCTCTCGTCAGTTGTCTAGCAACAGCGTGCGGTGGCGTCGGCGTTGCTCGCGCCGCCCCGACCATTTCAGGCCAGATCAATCGACCGGAATGCAAGTACGAATTTGCTTTGGCCAATAAAGAAATGTTACCACCACCAGATCGTCCATCAAATCAAATTAAAAAATCAAATTACCGCCAGGTCGATTATCAAAAAAATTCAATTTTATTTAAAAAAATAGTAATCCAAAAATATAGTAATATCATCTATTGGCAGAAAAACCCTTCTCAAGCCGGACGATTAGTCATTCTATCGCAACAATACGGATGGCATCCGCAAATATATTCATATATTGATCTTAGAAATACGATCTCATTGAACCAATTTGCCAAAAAATTCGTTAAATTAAATTATATTTATCCTCTGCCCCCTAACGCAAATCTTCTCTTTGGAAGCGTCCTATCAACAAATCTTATGATGTCGAAGGGTGATAAAGAATTGTGGCTCATTGACGATCCACACGCGCAAGGCACGAATGGCCGGTGGAGCATCTACTTGCCAACACCGCAAGGCTACAAAATGGCCTGTCAGATTAATCTCTGGCCCCAACTCGGGACGGCAACATCACCGCACGTTTTGCCCGAAAAAGTTAGACTCTTCGCCCGCCTGTTAGATGAATCGCTCGGTTCCCACACGCCAGATCCAGCGGAAGGAGAGATACGATATCGTGCGAACTTGCGCCAAGACGAGCAAGGGTTGTGGATCAAGGTTGCCTATCGACCATGGGCCATCATAGGACCAGATTACACTCCGACCAATTCGAGGAAAACGCTGGAGAAAGATTTGCTGGCATGGTCGAAAGCCGGACCTGACACGGCGCATCTTTACGCCGAAATCAAGTATGTCTATCCGCAAGCCGCGATCGAATTGCAATATTATTATGAGCGTAAATTCCGGCTTTCACCAAAGCAGGCCCACATCATGGCCAATTGGGCCTTGCAGATTGCTTATCGTGACAATTACTGGTTCCCGCACATTCGTTTTGGAGCAAAAGACAGAACCTTAAAAAATCCCTGGATCAGCCCCAAATGACCAATCCGAAATCGCGCCAATCACTGGCCTATCATCCCGGTCATTGCCCCATCAAGTGTCGTATCACCCGCAAAAATCTTCACTCATTTTCCCCTTTCGCAACCACCCCCTGCTGTGCCATGTTAGAGCCATGGAGCAGGTCACTAACCCCCTCGCGCTTTTGCTCGCCGACCGCTTCACAGCGATCGCGCACATGCTCCGCAAAACCCTCGGCGCCCCCGACTATGCCCGCTTTAATCTCGCCCTTAAATGGGCCGTCTGGCACCGTATTTCGCTCCTCTCCCGCCGTTTCCGTTCTCTCTCCCTGAACCCACGCCCCATCCGCGAACGGAAACCACAGCCCAAAGCTCAAACCGTCCCGGAGCCAACGTCAGCTCCCATAACCGGCGCAAAAAGGCGCGAAATTCCGGAGCAAAAGGGCTGGCTGCTGCAAACCTTCCCCGGCCACCACATCCCCTATGTCCGGGGTCATCTGATCCGCTTCCTCGAAGACCCCGACTTATCGCTCCTCCACGGCGAAAATCCCCGCATCGGTCGCGTGCTGCGCCCAATCTGCCACATGCTCGCGATCCCGCTCCCCGATTACCTCAAATTACCGCGTAAACCCCGCAAACCGGAGCAAAAACCGGCGCGCAAACCGGCGCGGCGGAGCAAAAAACCAGAGCCAACGCTCTACGAATATTTTCTCCAAAAATACCCTCCCGCTCCGCCATGCCCCACTTTGTCCGGCCATATTTACGCACCCCCCGCCCGCGCAAAAATCAACTTCGAGCGCTAGGCGCAAAATTGCGCCCAAGTCGTTGCACTTTCAAAATTAAAAGGAGCGAAAGGAGCAAAAAATCAGCCAGCCGCCTTGCGGGCGGCGGCTTCTTCGGCGCTCGCGACACCGCCATGCGCGGCGGACCAGCCAACCGGGTTTTCCAGGAATTTGCGCACCACCCCCAGTGTCGCGTCCGGGAAATAGTCGCGTTCGCGGCACGCCTCTAGCACGTCCCACCAGGTGCAGAGATGATGCAGCGAAATCCCCATCTCTTGCAGCTTGGCGAGGCTGCCCGGAAACACCCCGTAGAAAAACACCACAAACACATGGTCGCAAATCGCGCCCGCGTCGCGCAGCGCGTTGGCAAACTGGATTTTCGAGCCGCCATCGGTGGTCAAATCCTCCACCAGCAAGGTCTGCTTGCCCTCCGGCACATCGCCCTCAATCTGTGCATTGCGGCCAAAACCCTTGGGTTTTTTGCGCACATAAGACATCGGCAGCCCCATCCGGTCGGCAATCCACGCGGCATAGGGAATCCCCGCCGTCTCCCCGCCGGCCACCGCTTCGATGGTTTCAAACCCAACATGCCGGGTCAGTTTTTCCACCGCCAGCTCACAAATTTTGGCGCGCGCCCGCGGAAAATAAATAATTTTCCGGCAATCAATATAAACCGGCGCCTTCCAGCCGGAGGTAAAAGTGTAAGGTTCATCGGCGCGGAAATTCAGCGCCTTGATCTCCAGCAGGATGCGCGCCGTGGTCAGCGCGGCGTCCCGGTCCCAGTCAGTTGCGTGACCCATGCTACTTGTCATATCAGACCTCCATCTCAGGCGCTCGTATCGCGCCTCACCCTTCGCGTAAACACCGTAACCTGTGTGGTCAGCCCCTCAGCCGGTAAAGGAACACTCGATGGCCAAAATCAAGGTAAAAAATCCCATCGTCGAAATGGACGGCGATGAAATGACCCGGATCATCTGGGGCTTCATCAAAGACAAGCTGATCCTGCCTTATCTCGACGTCGATTTGAAATATTACGATCTTGGCATCGAACATCGCGACGCGACGGATGACAAGGTCACCGTTGAATCAGCCCTGGCCACCAAGCAATATGGCGTCGCGGTCAAATGCGCGACCATCACGCCCGATGAAGCGCGCGTGCGCGAATTCAACCTCAAGCAAATGTGGCGCAGCCCGAACGGCACCATCCGCAACATTCTCGATGGCACCATTTTCCGCGAGCCGATCATTTGCAAAAACGTCCCCCGCCTGGTCCCGCATTGGTCCGAGCCGATCGTGATTGGCCGTCACGCCTATGGCGATATTTACCGCGCCGTGGAAACCAAAATCCCCGGCCCCGGCAAGGTCCAGCTTTCCTACATCCCCGCCGATGGCAGCAAGCCGATCATTCTCGATGTGCATGATTTCAAAGGCCCCGGCGTGGCCCTTGGTATGCACAACACCAAAGCCTCAATCGCCGGCTTCGCCCGGGCCAGCTTCAATTATGGCCTGCTGCGCAATTACCCGGTCTATCTCTCCACCAAAAACACCATCCTGAAAGCCTATGACGGCATGTTCAAGGACGTGTTCCAGGAGATTTTCGACGCCGAATTCAAAGAGGCCTTCGCCGCCAAAGGCCTGACCTATGAGCATCGCCTGATCGATGACATGGTCGCCAGCGCCCTGAAATGGAATGGCGGCTATCTCTGGGCCTGCAAAAACTACGATGGCGATGTGGAAAGCGACATCGTCGCCCAAGGCTTCGGCAGCCTCGGCCTGATGACCTCGGTGCTGCTCAGCCCGGATGGTAAAACCGTCGAGAGCGAAGCGGCGCACGGCACCGTCACCCGCCATTACCGCGATCACCAAAAAGGCAAACCCACCAGCACCAACCCCATCGCCAGCATTTTCGCCTGGACCCGGGGCCTCGCTTATCGCGGCAAGTTCGATGACACACCCGAGGTCACCGAATTCGCCGAAACGCTGGAGCGCGTTTGCGTGCAAACCGTCGAATCCGGCTTCATGACCAAAGACCTCGCCTCGCTGATCGGGCGCGACCAACCCTGGCTCACCACCCAGGAATTCCTGGCCAAGCTCGATGAAAATCTCCAAGCCGCCATGGCGACAAGCCAAGCCGCCTGATCATCGCAACCGGGTGGCGGCGAATAAGGCGCCACCCGACTCAGCTCATCAGCAATTCATCCTGTATCATAATCCGAAACAGCGTCCCCTCGCGCCCGGTGCGCACCAGCTCAATCTCCCCGCCATGCGCCCGGATCAAATCGCGCACAATCGCGAGCCCCAGCCCGGTGCCATCGCGCCGCGCCGAGCCAACAAAGGGCCGAAATAAATTTGCCCGCGCCCGCTCCGGCAGACCCGGCCCGTTATCCTCAATCTCAACAATCAACGCCCCGGCCACATCCCCCGCCGCCGCCGGCTCAATCGCCGCACGCACCTCCAGCCGGGTCGCACCCGCCTGCACCGCATTGCGCAACAGGTTGAGCAACACCCGGTGAAACTGATCGCGGTCCAGCCTGGTGCGTAAATCGCCCGGCACCGCACTGTTAATCTCCACCCCCGGCGTCAGCAGCCGAATTTGCTCGGCGACATCATCCACCAAAGCGCCGAGCGCGGTCTCTGCCCGCAGCACCAAAGGCGGTCCCTCGCGCGCGAAGCTCAGCGTCTGCGTCACCAGCGCCGTCGCCCGATCCACCGCCCCCACCAGCGTCGCCGCCGCGCGCTGGGTCACCGGGTCTTCGCTCCCCGCGAGCCGGTCCGCCACCAGCAGCGCCGAGGCGAGAATATTGCGTAAATCATGGCTGATCTTCGCCACCGCCGTGCCCAGCGCCGCCAGCCGCGCATTGCGCCATAACGCGGCGCGCAACTCGGTTTGCATTTGCGCCAACTCCCCCGCCGCCATCGCGATCTCATCATCGCGAAACCCGGTCGCCGCCGCGAGATCAATCGGCGCCGCCCGCTCCGGGTCGGCGCGAAACGCGGCAATGCTCGCGGTCAGTCGGCGGATCGGCAACACCAAGAGCCGATCGAGCGCCAAATACACCACCAGCCCGGTGCTCAGCGCAATCGCCAGCGAGAGGGCGGCGATATGTTCGGCATAGCGCCGCAAATGCCGGGTCAGCGCCGCGTTGCGCACAATAATTTCCACCGTGACATTGGGCCGCAACGGGCTTTGCGCGATCACCATGGTCGAGCGTGGCGCCAGCCCCACCACCGCGCGCAAGGCGCGAACCATCGAGGCCACGAGGCTCTCATGCGTCAAATCCACCGTCGCATCGGGCGGGCGCAGTCGGGTGGGCGGCATCACCATCAAGGTCTTGCCCTTGGTCACCAAACTGATCGCCAAGGTGCCGGACAAGCGCAGCAGCTCATCGCGGGTGGACAGCGCCACCACCCCATCGGGCGAGGAGGCCACGGTAATCGCCGCCAAATGCGCATCGGTCACCCGGTTGAGCAGCCAGGCATTGCGCTCCAGCCCCAGGCTCGGCAGCAGGATCATCACCTCGACCAGCAAGGTCACCAGCACCGTCAGCCGCAGCAGCCGTGCGGACAGGCTGCGCACCCGCGCGCGAGGGGACCGATCAATCGCCATGCGGCTCAGTCTGGCCCACCGCACGGCCAGCGCGGAATAATTTATCCAAAAACCCGCGATCGGTGCTGGCGCGCGATTCGGCGCTCAGCCCATTCAGCGCGGTATCGGCGCTGTAATCGATCAAGCGCGTCTCAGCGGGCACATAGGCCAGTTCCGCCTCAATCGCCGCCTGAAACGCCAGCTCCTGCACCCGGTTCAAAATATCGCTCGGCTGCTCGGGAACCCCTTTGCGAAACCGGCTTTGCGCCCGGATCAGCACCAGGCGCTCCGGCCTGCGCGCCAGCAACGGGGCCAGGGGTGGATTGCCAGCATAGGCCCCATCCCAATAAGCCACCCCCTCGATCATCACCGCCGGAAACGCCGCCGGCAAACAAGCCGAGGCCAGCAACGCATCGACAGTGATGGCGCCATTGGCGAAAATGCGCAGCTTGCCCGATTCCACCGCCGTCGCCGCCACAAACAAAGCGGGCGCTGCCGGGTCGGCCAATGCGGTGCGGTCGAGCAAATCATTGAGAATTGGCCGAAGCGGATTTTGCCCGAGCGGATTGACCGAGAGCGGGCCGAAAAAACTGCTCATCGCCGATAATCCCTGCATGGCAAAAGCATTGGACATGCCCCGGCCAATCTCGAAGCCCGGCACCCAGCGATCCAACGCCCCCATCATCGGCGCGAACCAATCGCTGGCCATCACCCGATCCCAAAAGCGTGTCATCTGCGCTCGCGCGCCTTCAGCCCCGCCTTGCACCAGCCCTTGCACCGCCATGGTGGCCAGAATCGCCCCGGAGGATACGCCGCACACCGAATCGAAGCGGAACCCGCGTTCCAGCAACGCATCCAGCACGCCCCAGCTATAAGCCCCATGGGAACCCCCGCCTTGCAAAGCGAGGGCAACGTGATCGCGTTCAGAATTGGTCATGAGCGAGTGTGGCACAGAGCGCAGAGCCATCATAGCGCGGGGGAATTCGAGTGGCTGGGGAGGGAGGATTCGAACCTCCGCATGGCGGAATCAAAATCCGCTGCCTTACCGCTTGGCTACACCCCAATCGCTGACCTCTCAATACCCGTCTGATATGGGTTTCGGCGGCGAAGGTAAAGACCCGCGTGCGTAGCAACGCTGGTTTCGTGAAAATATGGAGTGGTCGCTGCTGATAATCCACGCTACACCGAGGGCGAAAATCGGAGAAAACACGATGGATTTGATCGCCGCCCGCCTCAACCGCATCAGCCCCAGCCAGACCATTGCGATTTCGACCAAGGCGCGGCAGCTCAAAGCCGAGGGGCGCGATGTTATCAGCCTGTCCGCGGGTGAGCCCGATTTTGACACCCCCGCCCATGTCAAACAGGCAGCGATTGCCGCGATTGAGCGGGGCGAGACCAAATATACCGATGTCGCGGGCACATTGGCGCTGCGCCAAGCCGTCGCGGCCTCGTTCCTGCGCGATCACGGCATTACCTACAGCCCCGATGAAATTATTGTCTCCACCGGCGGCAAGCAGGTGATTTTCAACGCCATGCTCGCAACCATCGAAGCGGGTGACGAGGCGATCATCCCAACGCCGTGCTGGGTGAGCTATCCTGATATCGTGCAACTCGCTGAAGGCAAGCCGGTTTTTGTGCCGTGTGGTCCGAATGCCGGGTTCAAATTGCGCGCCGAAGACCTTGAAGCCGCGATCACGCCGCGCACCAAATGGTTGATCCTCAACACCCCCTCGAACCCAACGGGCGCGGCCTATTCAGCGGCCGATTTGCGGCCAATTTGCGATGTTTTGCTCCGGCATCCGGATGTTTGGATTTTTACCGATGATATTTATGCAAAGCTGACCTATGATGGGTTCAAGCCTGCCACCATCGTCGAAGTTGAGCCGCGCCTGCGTGACCGCACGGTGACGATGAATGGATGCTCCAAAGCCTACGCGATGACCGGCTGGCGTATCGGCTTTTGCGGCGCGCCGACGCGGCTGATCAAGGCGATGGATAAATTGCAGAGCCAATCCACCTCCAACACCTCCTCGATCAGCCAGGCCGCCGCCGTCGCAGCGCTCACCGGCCCGCAAGACGCGATCGAGACCATGCGCCAAGCCTATCAAGCGCGGCGTGATTTGGTGGTGGCGATGCTCAATCAGGCGCCCGGCCTGACCTGTGCGACGCCGGAAGGGGCGTTTTACGTGTTTCCCTCGGTCGCGGGTTGTATCGGCAAAACCAGCGCTGGCGGCACCTTGATCAAGGATGACGCCGATTTCGTCGCGGCTTTGCTCGAAGAACAAGGGGTGGCGGCGGTCCACGGCACGGCCTTCGTGTTTCCAGGGCATTTCCGCGTCAGCTACGCGACCGATACCGAAACCTTGCGCGAAGCCTGCACGCGGATTCAGAAATTTTGCGCGGGTTTGCGGTAGAGGGTGATTGGTTTAGGTTGGATCTGGCTCATCAACCTAAACCAATATCGATCTGATACAACCATAAATTAAAAATACACGTTGAACGACCAGAGATTGTGAATTACCGTCCAGCTCCGTAATGGAGAGGTCGGGTGGGTGGTTCGCTAAGCTTGGTTGCGCCGGGATCGATCATCGCGGTCGATGGTGTTTTGCTCTCGCTTGATCTGGCGCCGCCCGGCGGCATTGCCGTGGTGGCTACAGCATCGTCGGTCACATTAACCCTGACCAGCACGCTGGATTTGTCGGTGGGGGCGGCGAGCGGTGCGACGATATCGAGCGCGTCGGGCGCGCTGACGCTGAGCGGTGCGCTGGCGGCGGTGAATGAGGCGCTCGCCAGTTTGCTGATCGAGGCGAATTTCACCGGCACCGCGGCGTTGACCATCGCGGTGGCGGGCGTGCCGCTGCTGGCCGGCACCAATCTCACCGGGCCGCCTTTGCTGCAGACACTCAGCGTTACGGCGGTGGCCGACACACCGCCCGCTTTCATCGCACCGCCGGCAAGCCTTGCACTCAGCGCCGGCATCGCCACGCCTTTGCCGCTGACCCTGGCTGATGATCCTGCCGTCGCACTCGGCCCCGGCGCGGCGGTGACGCTGGCGGTTACGTTGATGGCCTCTGATGGGGTGTTTTTGCTCCCTGCCGCCGTCGCCGGACTGGATATCAGCGGTGCTGGAAGCGAAACGCTGGTGCTGGTTGGCAACGCCGCCGACATGGCGGCGTTCGATGCGGTTTTGGCCGGGATCAGCTTGAATGAAGCCGGTAACGGCACGGTTGAGTATATTGCGCGGCAATCGGGCGGCGCGCTGCCCGCGCAGATCACCTCCGGCAGCCTGATTGTCAGCGCGAGCGGCACGCTCACGCCGAGCAGCGCGACCTGGCTGGGCGGTGCGGGGGACTGGCAGGAGAGCAATTTCTGGTCGGCCAGCACGGTGCCGAACCTCGCCAGCGATGTCACCATGGCCGGGTCCGCGACCATTGCCGGGGATGGGGTTGCCGCCGCCCTCACCATCGCAGCAGGAGCCACGCTCGATTTGACGGGTTCGGTGGCGGTGGCCGGATCGCTCGCGCTTGGCGGGGTTGGCGGTGATCTGATGATCGATGCCGGTGCGGCGCTCACGGCGGGCGGTGCGGTGGTGCAATCGGGTGCTTGGCTCGCGGATTTTGGCGCGCTCACGCTGGATGGGTTGGATGGGGTGGGAACGGCGCTGCTGCCCGGCGGCGGCACGCTGGCCGGCCCGCTGGCGGTGGCGGCGGGCGGCACGGTGGATTTTGCCGGGGTGCTGCAAGCCGGTGCTGCAGCACCCACCACCACCCTGGTCGCGATCAGCCTCGCGGCGAATGCCGTACTCGCGGGGGCGGGCGCGCTGCTCGCAGGTAATTTCAGCCAATCAGACATTTTGGCCGGGCCGGGAACCGTGCTGGCGCTCGGCCCGGCACCGCTCACGCTGGATGCCGGTTCCATTGGCGGCGGGGTGAATTTGCTGATCGAGCCGGGGGCGGTGCTGGAATTGGCGCCGGTGGCGCCGCTCTATGGCGTGTTCAATCCAACGCCGATTACCGTGGGCAGTGATGCCACCATCAGCTTCGCGCCGGGTGCCAGCCCCGCGCAAAATCAAGGTGGCTTCGCCAGCCCGCGCGGTGAGCAGGGCGGGGTTTTGGTGATCGATGATCCGCTGGATTTCGCGGCGAGCTTCAGCGGCTTCGTCGCCGGGGATCGGATCGTGCTGCCGACATTGACCTCGCTCACTGTGTTCAATGTGAGCGCCCACTCATTTTTGGTCTCCGGCATCGATCCGTCCGGCGCCAGCGAAATTATCACCATCAGTACCAGTTTGCCGCCCGGCACCTTGCCGGTGGTGGAAACCGATCAGGCCGGGCAATCGGTGATCGGCCTGCGAGCCAGCGCCCCGGCGCTCAGCTTGAATGACACACCGGCCAATCAAGCCTTGATCGATGCGGCGGAGACCGCCGGGATCGGGCTTGGTGAAACCATTATCGGGTTGGGGCTGCAAGTGCCGGTCAATCCGAGCGGCGGGATGATCCTGACCATCACGGCGGATCATGGCGCGGTGGCGCTGGCGAGCGCGACGACAGCATCCAGCAGCCTGACCTTGAGTGCGAGTTCGGCGCTGGCGCTGGATGATCAGTTGGCCGCCTTGGTTTATACGCCGGAGGGTGCGGGCAGCGGCGATGTGCTGAATTTCATCGGCGGCACGGGGTTGGCCGGACTGACGGCGGCGATCGGCGTGACGATTGCACCCGCCGCCACCTTGTTTTTCGCCGGTGGCACTGATGCAGTGTTTGATGCGGCGAGCACTTGGCTCGCGGGTGCGGCGCCGGCGAATGGCGATCTGGCGGTGCTCGGCTCGCATCAAGGCGCGCCGATTTTGCTCACCGGGCCGGGCGAGGCGGGCGCGCTGGCGGTGCAAGGCGGCTTTGATCTGGCGGGAAGCTTTGTGCTGCCCGGTCTTGCGGGCGTGGCGCTGAGCGTCGCGCCGAGCGGGTTTGCGTTGTTCGATGCGAATGCGGTGGTCACGCTGGGCGGTAGCGCGCAGGTGAGCGGCGGCACGCTGGGCCTCGCGGGTGCGGTGAGCGCGCCGGGGCAAACTCTCGCCATCGATCAAGGCTGGCTGGAATTGACCGGCTCGGTTTCCGCCGGCGGCTTGGTGCTGGGCGATGCAGGGCCCGCGCAAGTGGGGATCAGCGGCACGCTGAGTGTCAGCAGCGCCAGCTTGGGCGGTGCGGCGCGTGGGGTGGGAGCGGTTGCGATTTGTTCGGCGACCGGCCAAGCGGTGCTGGATTTGGGCGCGGTAACCGCGAGCGACGCGACGATGGCGCTGGGTGGTTCGGCCTTGTTGCAGGCCTCGGTATTTGATGAGGCGGCGGGAGCGGTTTGGGTCACGCAGGATGCGAGCTTGCAGGTTGCCGGGGCGTTCAGCCTGAATGCCGGGGCGTTGCTGTCGATCGGGCCGGTGGCGAGTTTCTCGGCGGCAACCCTCGCGGTGGCGGGGCTGCTGGATGAGGCGAGTGCGCGCACCACCCTGGTGGATGGACTAAGCCTGCAGGCGGGCGGCAGCCTCGCTTTGAACGATGGGTCGCTCACGCTCGGCACCCTCAGCATCGCATCGGGCGCGAGCCTGTCGGGTTATGGCGAGATTGGCGCGGCGGGCGTTGGCTTGGCGATGTTGGATAATCAAGGCGCGCTGACGGCGGTGGGCGGGGTGCTGGATATTGGCGCGACCCTGCTGGGTGGTGCCACCATTGCCGAGGCGGCCACGCTGGATTTGGCGGGGGCGGCGAGCCAGGGGACGATTGCGTTTGGCGGCATGGCCGGTTTGTTATCGCTCAGCGCTCCGACCGTGCAGCATGATGCGGTGGTCGGGCTGGCGGGTAGCGATGCGATCGATTTGCGCGGCGTGGCACCCGGATCGGTGCAGATCAATGGCGGCACGGTGAGTATTGCCGGGGCGGCGGCGTTCGCGCTCGGCGTGGCGTCAGGCCCGGCTGTTGTCAGCAGTGATGGGGCGGGTGGCAGCCTGATTACCGATACGGCGCCGATGCCCTGCTTTGTCCGGGGCACCGGCTTATTGACCCCGAATGGCTATCGCGCGGTGGAAACCATCGCGCCGGGTGATGCGTTGGTCACGGCGAGCGGGCGGGTGCGGGCGGTGGCATGGGTGGGGTGGCGCAGTTTGGATTTGGCCACCGCCTCGCCGGTGCTGCGACCGATTTTTATTGCGCGCGGCGCGTTTGCGCCTTGTGTACCGCGCCGCGATCTGCGGGTTTCGCCGCTGCATGCGATTGCGATGGCCGGGGCGTTGGTGCCTGCTTGCCTGCTGGTGAATGGCGCCACCATCACCCGCGATGATCAGGCGCTGACCGTGACCTATTTTCATATCGAGTTGAGCGGTCATGATGTGCTGCTCGCCGAAGGGCTGGCGTGCGAGAGCTATCGCGATACCGGCAACCGGGCGCGGTTTACGCAAGGGCGGGGCGTGGCGCAGGGGGTGTTGCCCGCCTGCCTGCCGTTGCTGACCGGCGGCGCCAAACTCGCGGCGCTGCGGGCGGATTTGCATCAGCGCGCCGAGCGGCTGGGCTATCGGATAGCGCATGGTCTCGCCATTGAGGCTTTGGTTGGCGAGGCTTTGGTTGGCGAGGCTTTGGTTGGCGAGGCTTTGGTTGGCGAGGCGTTGATTGGCGATGCGGTCATTGCGGGGCGGCTGCGGCGGGGCTGGGTGTGTTTTGAGCCGCCCACCAAGATTGATCGGCTGGTGCTGCGCATGCGCGCCGCCATCCCGGCGGAGACCGATCCGGCGTCAGAGGATCGGCGGGAGCTGGGGTTTTGCGCCGGGGCGGTCCGCGTGGACGGGCGGCCCGTCGCGGCGGAGTTGGGCGCGGGCTGGTATTCGCGGGCGCGCGATGATCGCGGCGTGTGGAGCGGCGCTTGGGCGCAGATGCGGTTGCCGCGGGCCGGGCGGCGGGTGCGTATTGAGGTGGTGGGCCGGGTGCCGCGCTGGCTGCGCCCCGATCATGGCTGCATCGGCGGCGGGTGAGCGATCAATTGACAAGCGAGGAGCGGAGGAATAGGAGCGAAAAATTGCTGGGAACGTGGACGGGCCTTCGGGGCCTGCGCCCGCTGTTGCGCGCTTTGTGCATCAGCCTACCGGTACAACAGGATCGGGCCGGGTTCGGTTCGGCAAAAACATGCGAAGGAGATCGCCGTGACCAAGCGCACTGCGAGCAAGTATAAGATTAACCGCCGTCTCGGCGTGAATTTGTGGGGCCGGCCGAAATCGCCGGTCAATAAGCGCGAATATGGCCCCGGCCAGCACGGGCAGCGGCGCAAGAAGCCGTCCGATTACGGTGTGCAGCTGATGGCCAAGCAGAAATTGCGCGGCTATTATGGCAATATCAGCGAAAAGCAATTCTACCGCTATTATGAAGAGGCGGGCCGCCGCAAGGGCGATACCTCGGAGAATCTGATCGAGCTGCTCGAGCGCCGGTTGGATGCTGTTGTGTATCGGATGAAGTTCGCGATTACCCCGTTCGCCTCGCGCCAACTGGTTAGCCACGGGCATATTTTGGTGAATGGCAAACGGGTCAATATTCCCTCGTTCCAGGTGCGCGATGATGATGTGATCGAGGTGCGCGAGAAATCCAAGCAACTCGCCGTGGTGCTCGACGCGTCGCAGACCGCCGAGCGCGATGTGCCTGATTACATCGAAATCGATCACCGGGCGATGAAGGGCCGGTTCATTCGCGCGCCGAAGCTCGCGGATGTGCCCTATCCGGTGCAGATGGAACCGAATTTGGTGGTCGAATATTATTCGCGCTAAACTCTAACCATTCCAATCAAAAAAGGCTTATGCGCCATGCGGTGCATAAGCCTTTTTTATGGGCGGGATCGGGGGTGCGGTTATTCAGACCCGCTACTCAGAGGCGGGGAAACGCTGTTGGCGCACATCCTCGGCGTAGGTGCCGATGGCTTGGGTGATCAGGGCCGCGCCATCGAGATAGCGCTTGGCGAAGCCGGGCAGATAGGCGGCGTTGAGGCCGAGGACATCATGCATCACCAGAATTTGGGCATCCGTGCCGGGACCAGCGCCGATGCCGATGGTCGGGATGTCGAGGGCTTGGGTGATGCTGGTGGCGAGCGGCGTGGGGATTGCCTCCATCAGCAGCATGCGCGCGCCGGCTTGGGCGAGGGCTTGGGCGTCGGCGGTGAGTTGCGTGGCTTGGGCGTTAGTTTTGCCTTGACGCTTGAAGCCGCCAAACTGGCGCACATGCTGCGGGGTCAGGCCGATATGCGCGCAGACCGGAATGGCGCGGGCGGAAAGAAACCCGACGGTTTCGATCATCGGCGCGCCGCCTTCGAGCTTGATGATGTCGGCTCCCGCTTTGATCAAGGCGGCGGCGGCGGTGAAGGCTTGGGCGGGGCTGGCCTCGAAGCTGGCGAAGGGCAGATCCGCCATAATCAGGCACTCCGGGGCGCCGCGCGCGACCATTTCGGTATGATAGATCATGTGCTCAAGGCTGACGCGCAGCGTGTCATGCCCGCCTTGGACCGCCATGCCGAGTGAGTCGCCGATCAAGACGCCATCGATCCCGGCATCTTGGGCAAGGCGGGCGAACGGGTAATCATAGGCGGTGATCAACACGCGGCGTTGGCCTTCGCGCTTGGCGCGGTCCCAGCCGGAGAGCGATTTGCGCGTGTTCATGCGATTACCTCATCGATAGGGGTGACGTGATCGGCTTCGACCTGGCTGAGAATGCCGGTGCTGATATCGAAGTAAAAGCCGAGAATGGTGAGTTTTTCTGCGGCGCAGGCGGCGGCCACCCAGGGGCATCCGCGCAGGCCCCGCTCATCGGGCCCGCGACGCGCACGAAATCGGTGATAGCCTTCGATCAGCTCGTCCATGCTGCGCTTTGCCCTGTCTCCACTGGCGTTGCCGTTCGACGTTGCAACGCAACATGATTAGCAAGGCCGACAGGGTGGAGCAAATAGCGGCGATGAGATCAATATTGGTTTAGGTTGAATCGAGGGATACACCCTAAACCAATGAAATTGAGCGGCAAACAAGGGTTAGAGCGTGATTGATTATAATCAATCGCGCTCTAGGCGGGGATTTGCAGGCTCTGGATGGATTCCTCCAATTCGAAAAAATCCGGCATATGCATATTGGGCACCATTTTACGGCCAACCTCGACGCTGACTTGCGGGGCATTGCCATGCAAATGCGCCACCAACACGGCGCGGATCACTTCGAGAAATTTCGCATCCTCCTCGACCACCGCGCGCAACCGGATCGACCAGGGGCCGACAACGCCATAGGCCAACAGCACGCCGAGGAAGGTGCCGGTGAGGGCTTCGCCGATCATTTCGCCCAAAATGGCGGGCGGCTGGGCGATATGCGCCATGGTTTTGATCACTCCGAGCACGGCTGCAACAATGCCGAGGGCGGGCAGCCCATCGGCCATCACTTGCAGCGTATGGGCGCCATGCAAATCCTCGATCAGTGATTTGCGCAGCTCACGCGCCAGCACGTCTTCGACCTGGTGCGGATCATCGACATTCATGCCGACCATGCGCAGATAATCGCAAATAATGTAGGTTGCGCGCTTATTGGCCAGAATTTTCGGAAAATGTTTGAATACCGGGCTTTCATCGGGCCGCTCGATATGGGCTTCGAGTGACATCGCCCCTTTGGTGGCGGCCAGGCGCACCAAAAAATACAGCAAGCCCAGTAAATCCACATAATCGGTTTTGTGAAACCGCCCGCCTTTGATGATTTTGCTGAAATCTTTGAGCGTGTGTTTGACATCATGGATCGAATTGCCCGCGATCAGCGTGCCAATCGCGGCACCGCCGATGGTGACGAATTCCAACGGCAGCGCTTGCATGAGCGGGCCGATGGCGCCGCCGGTGGCGGCAAACACGCCAAAGACGCAGAGGAGCAGAAAGGCGATACCGCCGATAGCGAGCATGAGGCACCCGTGAGGCTAGCGTGGTGTTGGATGCGTCTGGGGCGGAGGCGACAGAGCGGATCCTGAAACCGGCCTTTTTGGCAGGATGTTGGGGAGCATCGCCCGTTGCAGGGCGATCGTAATCGCGGCGCGCGGCAAGGGATGCACCACCAGGATGGAGACGCGCCGATTGGCGGCGGCGAGCGGCTTATCGGGGACTAACAAGCCGCGATCCGCATAGCCGGTTACCGAGGCGATGCGTTGTTTGTCGAGGCCCGCCGCGAGCAACAGGCGGCGTGTTTCATTGGCCCGCCCGATCGAGAGATCCCAGTTGCTATAGCCAGGGACCAGATAGGGCCGTGCATCGGTATAGCCGTTAAGCTGGATCGGATCGCTCATGGCGGCCAGAACCGGCGCAATGGTCGCGATCAGGCGGCGGGTGGTGGCGTTCGGTTTGACCGAGCCCAAGGGAAACATGGGCCGCTTGTTGGTGTCCATCATGTCGATGCGCAGCCCTTGGCGGGTGATGCGCATGCGCACCTGATTGGCAAGGCCGGATAGCACAGGGTCTGATCGGATTGCCTGTTGCATGGTCTGGATCGCGGTTGCGAAATTGCGCGCGGCGGCGATTTCGGCGGTGGTGGCCACGGCTTGGGTGGTGCCGGGGCCGGTGCTGATGGTGATATGTTGGGGTGTTTGAGTTTGGGTGTTGGCGCGCTGACCGGATCGGGCGTGATGCTCGCCGCGCGATTGCTGGCCGCTGGCGGCGGTGGGCTGCGGAGTGATCCCTTTGGGCGAGGGTAGGGCGCGGATCGAGATCGGCATATTGCCCGGGCGCACCTGGATCGCGCCGCGATCCGACGACAGCGCACCTTTATCATTGGGGGTGCTGCCGCCGAAAATTTTACCCTCGCCCGAATGCCCATCATTCAACACGTTCGATTGGCTGAAATAATCCGACAGGCCGATGCGCTGCACCTCGGAGGTGGCGTTGATCAGCCACATGAGCAGGAAAAACGCCATCATCGCGGTGACAAAATCCGCGTAGGCGACTTTCCATGCGCCGCCATGGCCGCCGCCTTCGATGATTTCTTCCTTGCGGATAATCAGGTTCGGCCGTTCCGACCCTGCCTTGCCGCCGCGTTTGCCCTTGATCGCCATGATGTGCTGATCGCCCTTGATCGGTATGGGGTGGTGATGGGCGGAGTATCGCGGGCAGGGGTTAAAAAAGGATGAAGGGAGGGCGGCAAAAAATTACCGGCGATGCGGACGGCGGAGCAACGCGGCCGGCGCGTGAGCGCGCAGGGTCACGCGGTACAGCGTATAGGCCTGCACGGTCACGCCGCGACTTTGCCGATCGAGCGGGCCGAGCTTGGTGATGGCGCTGAACAAAGCGGGCGAGGGCGGGCCGCGCCGGTTTGATTGGATCAGCAAGGCGCTGCGCGTCGGTGGCGGATGGGGCAGGGCGAACCAGCGCCAGCGCGGCCCGGCAGCGATCAGCCGGTTCGGCGCGGGCAGGTTCCAGTCAAGCTCTGCGATGGTGGCGTAATCGGTGGCGATGATCGGATCGCCATGGGCCTGGTGCGCGGCCTCGGCGGACCAAGCTCGCCAGCCGCGCATTTGCAGCGCAATCGGGTCGCGCGCGGGGGGCAGCGCAATGAAGCGGGTCAAAACCTGCCCATAAACCAGCGCAGTGATGGCAAAGCCGAGCCAACCAGCCGGGGCCACCCAGCGTCGTGACCGCGCGCCCAGCGTGCCCGCAATGGCCAGCGCCGCGCCGGGATACAGAATGGCCGGCCAATTGCCTTGCACCACACCGGAGAGGCTATGTTCGAGAAAAATCAGCGCCGGGAGCACCACGCTCAGCCCCAAGAGGCGCAGGCCCGCATCGCCCGCGCGGATCGCGCGGAGGGTGCCGAGCACCAGTAAAATCGCGATCAACGGTGTGGCGAGGCCGAATTGGCCCAGGATCAGGTCCGCCAGATGCAGGCCAGCATGGCTCAGATCGAAATGCGCGGTGCGCCCGCCTTGTTTGAGCAGGCTGACCCAGTGATGGCGCGCATTCCAGATCAAGACCGGCATGAACAGCACCAAGCCAATCAGCATGCCAAGCCAAGGCCAGGGTCGGCGCAACGCCGCCCGCCCGCGTTGATCGAGCAGGAGCGAAAGACCGGCGGCGGCAAAAATCAGCAAGCCGGTATATTTGGCATCCATCGCCAAGCCGCCTGTCGCCCCGGCGGCCAGCCACCAGCGATCATCGCCGGTTTTGTGCCAGCGTGCGAGGGCGGCCAGCGTCGCGGTCCAGAACAGGAGCAAAGGTGTATCGGGCGTGGTGATGATGGCTCCGGCGCCGAGTAGGAGGGTCGCATTGAGCAGCAGCGCCGCCACCAAGCCCGGATGATCGGTGCGGTTGGAGAAAAAATCATTGCCCGCCTGCCAGAGCAGCAGCGAGCCGGCCAGAGCGCCGAGCGGCGAGAATAACCGCACCCCGAGCGGTGTGGCGCCGAATAAGGTGTTGCCCGCCCGGATCCAAACGGCGATCAACGGGGCATCGTCATAATAGCCGGGCTGCAGATGGCGCGACCAGAGCCAATAATAGGCTTCGTCAGGGGTGAGCGGCAGGATCGCCGCGAGGGCGAGGCGCAGCGCGGTCAGGCCGAGCAGGAGCAGCAGGCCGCGCCGCCCGGTCACGCCCGGCGCCAGACCAAGGTGGCCGAGACGGCATAATTCCACACCACGCCAATCACCGCTCCCGCCGCCCCGGCGAGCAGGCCTGCGGTGTTTTCAGCGTAAAGCGTGCGGGCAATGCCGATATTGGCAATCGCGCCTAGGCCACAGACCAGCAGAAACAAAATCAGGCCGCGCCAATAAAGCGGGCCTTTGAGGCGCACGATGCGATAGGTCAGCCGATTATTCAGCTCGAAATTGACCACCATCGCGGCGATGGTGCCAAGGGTTTGGGCGGAGAAAAAATCGAGCCCAGCGGCGCGCAGCGCGGCCATCACCGCCAGATTGACGATAATGCCAAAGCCGCCCACCAAAGCGAAGGCGAGAAATCGCAGCGGCAGCGCGCCGCCCAGGGTTTTATCGATCATCAGCCCGGCAAATTGCGCGAGCACCAGCGCATCGAGCTTGCTTTCCCCGGCCACGCGCGGGCGGAATTTATAGGGAATTTCAGCGATTTGCAGGCGGCCATCGGCGGCCAGCACCAGATCGAGCAGGATTTTGAAGCCTTGCCCGTTCAAAGCGGGCGCCAAACGCTCAAATTGGGCGCGGCTGATCATGAAAAACCCGCTCATCGGATCGCTCAGCGTGGTGCGCGACAAGCTCTGGGCCAGCCGCGTGCCGGTGCGCGAGAGCCAGGTGCGAAACGGCGACGCGAGGCCCGCCGCATCACCGCCTTCGACATGGCGGCTGCCCACCGCGAGGTCCGCGCCGCCGCGCAGGGCAGCGAGCATGGCGGGCAGGGCGGTTTCGTCATGCTGCAAATCGCCATCGATCACCGCGATGAACGCTGCCGAGGTCGCGAGCGCGCCCTCGATCACCGCCGAGGACAGGCCGCGCCGGCCAACGCGCTTGAGGCAGCGCACCCGATGATCCTGCACGCCGATGGCGCGCGCCTGCTCAGCCGTGCCGTCCGGGCTGTTATCATCGACGAAAATCACCTCGAAATCGATGCCGGCGAGCGCTCGATCCAGCCGGGCGACCATCGGGGCGACGTTGGGCGCTTCGTTATAGCAAGGCACGATCACCGCGAGCGTGGGCCAGGTCGGCGCGCTCGCGGATTGATCGGAGGCGGGATTGCTCACGCGCTCAAGGCGGCCAGCACGGCTTCGGCACTTGATACATCGAACCCGCCGGGCGCTTCGACCGCCAGATGGGTGACCACGCCGTCGCGCGCGACCAGCGCGAAACGCTGGCTGCGCACGCCCAGCCCACGGGCGGTCAGGTCAAATTCGAGGCCGAGCGCCTTGGTGAAGTCACCCGAGCCATCCGCGAGCATGGTGATGCGCCCGGCGCTATTTTGGTTTTTCTGCCAGGCATCGAGCACGAACACGTCATTGACCGCGAGGCAGGCGATGTCATCGACGCCCTTGGCGCGGAACGCGTCCGCATGATCGAGAAAGCCGGGCAGATGGCGCACGCTGCAGGTGGGGGTGAACGCGCCAGGCACGGCGAACAGCGCCACGGTTTTGCCGACGAAGAACGCACCCGTGTCGATTTGCTCGGGGCCGGTGGCCGTGGGCGTCATCAAGGTCATGGCGGGGAGCTTGTCTCCAACTTTGATCATCAGGCGGTCCTTTGTCGGTCAGGGTTGCGGTGGGTCACGAAAAAATAGTGATCGATGGCGGTTCCTACAGGATCGCGGCTTGATGGTGAAGCCGGGCAAAAGGCGCTTGCGTCACCGCCGGATTTTGTGGACAGTACCGCGATGGCTCATTCGACTGATCGTCCGACCCGAACCGGCAAGCGCCCGACCGCGCGTTCACCTGAGCGGACTTTGGCGCGCCCGCCTGTGGCTGGCGGGGTTTCCCGGGGGCGGCGGCGCTTGGCGCCTCTGCGTGCGAGCTTGGCCGGGCAATTATTGATCGCGATGCCGGGCTTGGCCGATCCGCGCTTTGCGCAGACGGTGGTGTTTATTTGCGCGCATAATCACGATGGCGCGATGGGGCTGGTGCTGAACCGGCCCCTGACCGAACCGCGTTTTGTGGATTTGATTCAGCAATTGGATATCGAAGCGGCGATCCCGCAGGATATTCGCATTTGCGCCGGCGGACCGGTGGAACAGACGCGCGGCTTTGTGTTGCATTCACCCGATTGGCGGTGCGAGGACACGCTGCGCATCGATGCCGCCAGCGCGTTGAGCACCAGCATTGATGTGTTGCGCGCCTTGGCCATCGGCGCGGGGCCGGCGCGCTCGATTTTGGCGCTGGGCTATGCCGGTTGGGGCAGCGGCCAGTTGGATGCTGAATTGCGCAGCGATAGCTGGCTGGTGGCGCCAGCGACGCCCGCGATTTTGTTCGACACGCGCTTTGAGACCAAATGGCGCCGCGCCCTGGGGCAGATCGATATTGACCCTGCCGCATTATCCACCGAGAGCGGTCACGCCTGAATCGGGCGGTGGGTGGGGGCCATAATTAGTCAGCACGCAGGCTGCGCTGCATGATCACCACATCAAGCCAGCGGCCAAATTTAAAGCCGACATCGCGCAGCAGGCCGACGCGCTGGAAGCCGAGGCTGGCATGCATGCCGATCGATCCGATATTTTCGGCATCGCCAATCACGGCGAGCATCTGCTGAAACCCGGCCTCTGCCGCATCGATGAGCAGGCGCGCCACCAACGCCTTGCCCACGCCCTGCCCCCGCACATCTTCGCGCACATAGACGCTGTCTTCAGCGGTGAAGCGATAGGCCGAGCGCGAGCGATATTGATCGAAATAGGCAAAGCCGAGCACACCCGTGGCATCGTGCGCGACGATCCAACGGCGCCCGGCGGCGGTGATGGCGCGGTGGCGGGCGGTTAAGTCTTCGAGCGAGGGTGGGATTTCCTCGAACGTGCCGGTGCCTTTGAGCACATGATGGGCATAGATCGCCTGACACGCGGGCAAATCGGCAAGGGTGGCGGGGCGAATATCCATCAATCTCAC
Source organism: Acidiphilium sp. MT5 (assembly GCF_054767495.1). Lineage (NCBI taxonomy): Bacteria > Pseudomonadati > Pseudomonadota > Alphaproteobacteria > Acetobacterales > Acidocellaceae > Acidiphilium > Acidiphilium sp. MT5. The sequence continues at coordinate 86,155 of NZ_BAABMR010000004.1, read as the reverse complement.
TCCGGAGCGGTTGGTAATCTCAGCTTTTGGTCGCGAATCCGGCGATTTGGCACCAACCGCGACGGGCCGAGTGTTGATGGTTGGCGCGGCGCTGGCAAGATCACGCGGTGCGAACCGGCTTGCCAATAGGGGGCCGGAAACCGGGGTGCTGAAAATTAATGTAGTGTGCGCTGCAATAGGATGTTAACCTTAAGGCGGTATGGACCGGAAGATCACTCTCTTGCCAAGGCGAGCGATAATCTGTTTATGGTGCGGAGCGATGGAACAATTTTGGTAGAAGCGTTTGATTTTGTTTGGATAATGTCATAGCGCGTGAAAAAAGGTCGAACCTCCGATGAACGATTTTGTCGATAACGCGACGCCGGAGCGGCCAAGCGAGCCTGAAATCCATGTCCGCATTGCCGCTGTGCAGTCGGTGGCAAAATTTCATGGCGTGACGCTGGACCTCGATACGTTGCGCAAGGAGCCGACGGGTGGCCCGCCATCCTCGCCGCATCTGGTTGATTGGGCGCGTGAAAGTGGCTTGTGGGCGCGGGCGATTCACATGAATTTCCGGCAATTGCTGAAGGTGGAAACCAATGCGCCGGTGATTTTGCTGCTCAATGATGGCGGTGCGGCGCTGATGGTGGCGCAGGACCGTGAGCGCGGCGTGGTGTTTGTGCGCGATCCACGCGCCCCGTTCAGTGCGGCGCCGATGCCGGTTGATGAATTGCAAATGCGCCAAGTATGGGACGGCACGACGCTGCTGATCCGCGCCGAGCGGTCTGGCGAGGCGGTGGAGCCGGTGTTTAATTTCGGCTTGCTGATCCGGATGGTGATGCTTGAGAAAAAAATCCTGCGTGACGTGGCGATCAGCTCGATCACCCTGACGATTTTGCAGGTTTTGCCGATTTTGATGATCATGGTGGTGCTCAACACCGTGATTGTGTTCCACAGTATCAACACCTTGATCCTGATTACGCTGGTGTTTGTGGTGGCCATCACTTTCGAGGCGATGTTGACCTGGGGCCGACGATTAATGTTGGTGATTTTGTCCACCCGGATTGATGCGCGGCTGAATTTGATGATTTTCGAGCGGTTAATGACGCTGCCGCTGACATTTTTCGAGCGCAATCGAGCCGGTGAAACCGCGTACAAAATCCAGCAAATTTACCGGGTGCGCGATTTTATCACCGGGCGGCTGCTCTCGACCTTCATTGATATTTTCATGATCGCGTTGATTTTGCCGATCCTGTTTTATCTCAACGCGTTTATGGCATGGACGGTGCTGATCGCGGCGGCGATCATCGCCTTGATCATCACCGCGTTTTTGCCGGCGATGTTCCGCTTGACCAGCAAGATCATCGAGGCCGAATCGAATAAGGGCGCGGTGATGGTGGAAAGCGTCTATGGGATTCGCACGGTGAAATCCTTGGCGCTGGAGCGGGTGCGCGGCGAGTTGTGGGATGCGCGGGTGGCGGAAACCAGCCGGTTGAACATGCAAATGGGTTTGCTCTCGAACTGGCCGGTGGTGTTGTCTTTGCCGTTCGAGCGTTATGCCCAGGGCGGTGTGTTGCTGTTGGGCGGCTATATCGCGCTCACCTCGCATAATCCGCTCGCGATTGGCGGGCTGGTTGGGTTCATGCTGCTGGGCGGGCGCGTGGCTGGGCCGCTCGTATCGTTTGCGCGGCTGATCCAGGATGCGCAGGAAGCGCGGGCGGCTTTTGCGATTGTTGGCGCGGTGCTGAACCGGCCCACCGAGCGGCGGGCGTTGATGACCGGGCTGCGGCCCCGCTTTGCCGGGGCGATTGAGTTTGATTCGGTGACCTTCCAATATGAAGGCACCAAATCGCCCGCGTTGAACAAGGTGAGTTTCAAAGTGCCGGAGGGCACGATGCTGGGCGTGGTTGGGCGGTCCGGGTCCGGCAAATCAACCGTGGCGCGACTGCTGCAAGGCATCAACACCGAATATACCGGCGCGATCAAGGTGGATGGCACGGAACTGCGTGAGATTAATTTACGGCATTTGCGCAAGAGTTTTGGCGTGGTGTTGCAGGATAATTTCTTGTTCCGCGGCTCGGTGCGCGACAATATCATCGCGGGTCGCCCAGGACTTGGCTTTGAAGACGCGATCCAGGCGGCGCGTTTGGCAGGGGCTGAGGAATTCATCGAGCGGATGCCGCATGGCTATGAAACCTTCATCGAAGAAAATTCGCCCAATCTTTCAGGCGGGCAAAAGCAGCGCCTTGCGATTGCGCGGGCCTTGATTGCCGATCCGCGCATTTTGCTGCTCGATGAAGCGACCAGCGCGCTCGATCCAGAAAGCGAGGCGCTGATTAACGCCAATTTGCTGCGCATTGCGCGCAATCGCACGATGGTGATCATCTCGCATCGTCTGGCCTCATTGATCGATTGTGATCAGATTTTGGTGATGGATTCGGGTGAGGTGGTCGATCTCGGCAAGCATGATGAACTGGTCGAGCGTTGCGCGATTTATCGTCATCTCTGGCTGCAACAGAACCGTCATATGAACCCGGAAGGAGGGCGCCATGGACCAACTCCGGCACTGGCTCAGGGCGATTAACGACCGCTTCGGTCGCAAACCAACCCAAGAGGGCAGCGGCGACCGTTCCATGCAGGCCAAGCCCGCCGTGGGCGATGGTATTGGCGGCGGCGGCACCGCGACCGCTTTGGCAACGGGCGCGCAGATCGGCGAAATTCCGGTGGCTTTGCTCGAATTCCAGTCCCCGACGGCGGCTGTCATCGCTACGCCGATCCCGGCCAGCTCGCGCTATACCGGGCTGGTCGTTACCGTGATGGTGGCTTTGCTGCTGATCATCGCGGCGGTGGTGAAGGTGAGCAAAGTGGTCACCGCGCCGGGGCGGTTGGTTTCCACCGCGCCGACCATCATGCTGCAACCGTTCAATACCTCGATTGTGCAAGCGGTTTATGTGCATGAGGGCGAGATCGTCCGCAAAGGTCAGTTGCTGGCCAAGCTGAACCCAACCTATGCCCGCGCCGATTTAACCGCGTTGCGCAGCCAGGTGGTCGCCTTGTCAGCCGAGCAGGCGCGGCTGGAGGCGGAGGCGAACGACACCACGTACGCGCCGGCTCATCCCTCCCCAGCGGCTTCGTTGCAAGCCGCAATTTTTGCCAGCCGACAGGCTGAACGCACCTACACGATCGAGAATTACAATCAAAAAATCGCTGAACTGCGCATGATTGTCGCGAAAAGCGAAGGCGAGGCGGGCTATGACAAAAAGCGGGTCAATGTCGCGCAGGCGGTTGAGAATATGCGCACACAACTGCAAAAATTGCAGGTGGGCAGCAAGCTTAATTCATTGATCGCGCTGAATGATCGCTTGTCGGTCTCTAGCTCGCTCGCGGGGTCGATTGCGACGGCGGCGGCGGGCGAGCGTGATTTGGCGGCTGAGATTGCCGAGCGCGACGCCTATAAAAAGAAATGGATCGCGCAAGTCTCCGAACAATTGGCGCAAACCACGGCGAAATTGGTCACCGCGCAGCAGGATTTGTCCAAAGCGCAATTGCAGGATCAGCTGGTGGTGCTGCGCGCGCCCCGTGATGCGGTGGTGCTGACGGTGGCGCATGTCTCGGTCGGATCGGTGCTGGAAACCGGGCAGAAATTCATCTCGCTGGTGCCGATTGATGCGCCGTTGACGGTTGAGGCGGATGTGAGCGGGTCGGAATCGGGGTATCTGCATGTTGGCGATCCGGTAACGGTGAAATTCGATACGCTGGATTCGCTGCGTTATGGATCGGCGAAGGGGATTTTGACCTCGGTGAGTGCGGATAGTTTCAGCCCGGAAACGCCGCCCTCCGAGGGCGGGTCGTCACTGCCGAGCCGTCCGCACAGCCTGTTTTATCGGACCCAGATTTCGCTGGGTGAGTTGCTGCTGCACAACACCCCGCCCGGCTTCCGGCTGGTGCCCGGCATGCCGCTGCAAGCCGATATCAAGGTGGGTCGACGCTCGGTGATTTCGTATTTCGTCACCAAAATTATGCCGGTGGCGACTGATAGTTTGCATGAGCCGTGACGCTTGGATGTAAACGCACGGGCGCGATTGGGTTGCGATGGCACTGACGCTCCTTGATCGCTTGGCGGCGCGCACGCCACAGCGCGCCCTCAGCCGCGGGATCGAGGCGGCGGCGGCGCGTGACTGGAAGCGGGCCACCGCTTTGTTCGCGATTGCCGCAGAATCGGGGCTGCCTGACGCGCAATTTCGGATTGGCGAATGTTATTTGGCGGGCACCGGCCAGGTGCGGAGTTTGCAGGAGGCGGCGCGCTGGTATTTGCGGGCCGCGAATGCGGGTCATGTCGAAAGCCAATGCCGGTTGGCGAGCCTTTATTTGCATGGGATTGATGGCGAGCGTTTGCAGGCCAACGCATCGTTATTTGCCAAGCCATCGGCGGCGCCCGCCGAGGTCGGGGCGGATTTTGATTTGGCGCTGCAATGGGCGCGCAAGGCCGCTGAGGCGGGGTCCGCCGATGCGCAAGCGATTGTGGGCTATATTCTGGCGAACGGGCCGGAGTCTCTGCGCGACCCTGACGCGGCGTTGCATTACTATCAGCGCTCTGCCGATCAAGGCTGGCCGCAAGGGCATTTGGGCTTAGGCACGTTGCTGATGCGTGGTGCGGATACCGCCGAGAAAACCTTCGCGGCCAAGGCGCAAATTGAGCTGGCGGTCAAAGCGGATTTGCCGACGGCGCATTATTTGCTGGGGGTGATCCACGAGCAAGCGGTTGGCACACTGCCGGACCCGGCGCGCGCCTTGGTGCATTATCGCAAGGCGGCGATCCAGGGGATACGCAATGCGCAGGCGAAGCTGGGTGCCATGCTGATCGCCGGCCAAGGCTGTGCGCCGGACCCGATTGAGGGCGAGTCTTGGCTGCGGCGCGCGGCCCTGGCGGGTGATCCGGAAGCAGCGGCGTTGGTGGGTGATTTATACGCGCGCGGGGGCGCGTTGCCCCCCAATTATGCCGAGGCGGCGATTTGGTTTCGCGTGGCGGCGGAAGCCGGGCATCGCACCGCCGCGCGCGCGTTGGGCATGTTGTATTTAACCGGGGCCGGAGTGGCGCGTGATCCGGATGAGGCCGCCCGGTGGTTGGCCCGCGCCGCCGAGCAAGGCGATGCCCAGGCTCAGGCGGATTTGGGCAATTTGCTCATCAGCGGCGAGGCGCGCACCGTGGCGCTCGATGGCTTGCCGATCCATCAATGGTTCGAGCGGGCGGCGGAGTCGGGCGATTTGATCGGCGCGTTCAATTTCGGCGTCTGTCTGGCCGAAGGCATTGGCATGCCGCGCGATGATGCGCGCGCGGCGATTTGGCTGAAGCGGGCGGCGGAGAAAATCGTCAACGCGCAATATTGGTATGGGCGCATGCTGCTCGAAGGGCGCGGCATGCAAGCCGATCCGGCGGCGGCGGCGCATTGGATTGGCTTGGCCGCCGATGCCGGCATGGTCGAGGCGGTGGTCACGCTCGCGGATATGAAATTAAATGGCCGGGGTGGTCCGCGCGATCACGAAGGGGCGGCGGCCTTGTTTCATCGCGCGGCGCAGGCGGGTCATGCCGGGGCAATGTTTGCGCTCGGCGCGCTCTATGGCGGCGGGCATGACGTGCCGATGGATCGCGCGGTGGCGCTGGGTTGGTTCCAGCGCGCGGCGGAGGCCAATCATCCCATCGCGCAAATGATGCTGGGGCGGTATTTGGCGCGTGGTCTGGCCGGGCCGGCGGATAGGGCGGCGGCGCGCCAATGGTTTCAACGGGCGGTCGCGCAGGGGATCGTTGAGGCCAAGACCGATCTTGCGGAATTGGACGAAGCGGCCTTTGATCCATCGTTGGAGTCTGCGCCGCATCGCGCTGCCGGCGATTGACCGTGATGGCCGAGCCTGACGCGGTGCAGGCGCGTCGTGCAGCGGATGCCGCCGACGCTTGGGCGCGTGGGCGGGCGGCGCAGGAGGCTCACGACGCTTTATTTTGGCTGGAACGCACGGCGCGCCTCGCGCCCGATGATCCGCGCCCGGCGCTGGAGGCCGCTTTGGTGGCCGCCTCGATCGGTGTGGCCGATGCCCAGATGCGCCTCGCGGACATCGCAAGTGATGATCAGTGCGCAACGGCCTGGCTCGCACTGGCGCGGTTGCGCTGGCTGGCGGGTGATGGCGCGGGTGCTGCGGCGGCGCTGCACGCATTATGCGCCCGGCATGTCGCGCCGGATGATGTCGCACCGCTCGCCGATGCGATTGTCGCGCAAGCAAGCGCGGCGGGTTGGTGCGCCCTGCGCGCGGACGGGCGATTGCGGCTGGGCGCATTGCGGGGGCCACCAATGTTGCGGCTGGATGGTCAGCGGATCGCCCGGTTCGATGCGCAGGCGGCGCGGCAGGGGCGTCAATTGGCAGTGCAGATCGGGGGCATCGATCTGCTGGGCTCGCCGATCAATCTCGCCGCGTTGCGCCGGGTCGAGGGGGTGGTGGCGGCTGAGGGTGGCGATCTGGTCGGCTGGGCGTTTCGCCGGGCGGCGCCGGACCTGCGCCCTATTTTGGTGCTGCGCGATGCGACTGGGGCTGAGCAGCGGGTGCGCCTTGGTGCCGCCTTGCCGCCGGTGCAGCAAGCCCCGTTCCATGCGCGCTTTGGCTTTCGCGTGCGCGCGGGCCAATTGGCGGGTCTGACCCCGCCTTTTGCGGTCACCTCATCGGCGGGGGAGGCGTTATACGGCACGCCGATTGACCCCGCTCGGCTGAGTCGACTCCGGCCTGCACGGGTTCGGCGCAAAGCCCCAACACCTGCACCGACAACCGTGCCGGCACGCGCGGGTCTGGTGGTGGTGATGCCGGTTTATCGCGATGCGGCGCGCACCAAGGCCGCGTTAGACACATTGGCGCAATCAGCACCCGGTGTGATGATAATGGTGATCGATGATGCGAGCCCGGAACCGGCGCTGCGCGAAGTGGTTAATCAGCGCGCGCGGGCGGGCGCGATTATTCTGCACCGGCTGCGGGTCAATCGTGGCTTTCCCGGCGCGGTTAATCGCGGTTTGGCGTTGGCGGCGCGGCATCGGCCGGGCTGCGATATTGTGCTGTTGAACGCCGATACGCTGGTGCCGGATGGTGCGCTTTCGCGATTGCAGGCGGCTTTATATCACGCGCCGGACATTGGCAGCGTGACGCCGCTGTCCAACGAGGCGACCATTATGAGTTACCCGGACCCAAGCGGTGGCAATCGCGCGCCGGACCTGGAAGCAACCACGGCGCTGAACGCGTTGGCGTGGCGGGTGAATGGTGCGGCGCTGACGCCGGTGCCGACGGCGGTGGGGTTTTGCATGGCGATCCGCCATGATTGCCTGGCCGCGACGGGCCGTTTGCGGGCGAATGTGTTTGCGCAAGGCTATGGCGAGGAGAATGATTGGTGCTTGCGCGCGCAAGCCCTTGGCTATCGGCATATGGCCGCGAGCGGGGTGTTTGTGGCGCATTGCGGGGGTGCGTCGTTCGGCGCGGCGGGGCGGGCGTTGCTGGAGCGGAATTTGGCGCTGCTCGATCGGCTGCATCCAGATTATGCCGCTCAGGTCGCGGCGTTCCAGGCGGCGGACCCGTTGGCACCCGCACGGCGGCGGCTTGATCGGGCGCGGTTTTTGCGCACGGAGCCAAAAAAACCGGCGGTGGCGCTGATCACCCATGATCATGGCGGCGGCATTGCCCGCGTGGTGGCGGAGCGGGTGGCGGCGCTGCGCGATGAGGGCTATCGGCCAATTTTGCTCCAGCCCGATTTCACCGATCCGCAGGCCCGCGCCAGCTTGATTGGCGCGGTGCGGCTGGGTGATCGGATCGGGCGCGATTTCCCGAATTTGCGGTATCATCTGCCGCAGGAATGGCGCGGCCTGCTCGCGCTGTTGCGGGCGGCGCGGGTGCAGCGCGTCGAGTTCCATCATGATTTGGGTCATCATCATTTGCTGCATGAGCTGGCAGCGTCGCTTGCGGTGCCGGTGCGATTTTTTATCCATGATTACGGGGTGTTTTGTAAGCGCTTTCATCTGATCGGTCCGGGGCGGCGCTATTGCGGCGAGCCGGATGCGGCGGGCTGTGCGCGCTGCCTTGCCAGCGAGGGGAGCGAATCCACCGATCCGATTACACCGGCGGCGCTGCGGGCGCGCTCAGCGCGCGAATTGCGCGCGGCAGAGCAGGTGATTGTGCCATCGCCGGACGTCGCACGGCGATTGCGGCGGCATTTCCCCGCCGTGACCACCATGATTCAGCCCTGGGAGGATGACCGGCCGGTGCGACCGTTGCACGTGCCGCGCCGTCTCCCTCGGCGTGTCGCGGTGTTAGGCGGGATTGGACCGGCCAAGGGGTTTGATGTGCTGCGCGATTGCGCGCTGGATGCCGCCGCGCGCAATCTGGCGCTGGATTTTGTGCTGGTCGGTGCGAGCGAGCGCGATAGTGTGTTGTTGGAAACCGGGCGCGTGCGCATCACCGGCCCCTATCCAGAGGGTAGCGGCGCGACCTTGGCCGCGCAGATGGCGGCGGATTTGGCGTTCATCCCCTCGATTTGGCCGGAAACCTGGTGCTTTGTGCTGAGCGAGGCGTGGCGCGCCGGGTTGCATACGGTGGTGTTTGACCTGGGCGCGCCAGCCGACCGGGTGCGGGCGAGCGGGCGGGGCATGGTGTTGCCGCTGGGCCTGCCGGCGGGGCGGATCAACGATGCCTTGCTTGCGTGGCAGCCGGATTTGGGCAATCTCTCGCCGATCCGCTGGACGCCCTTGCCGGGCTGAAAATCCTGATGCAAACACCGTTGCAAAGTTTTTGTTAACTATTTTCTCGGATAACCTGCGCCACCTTGCTTGAACGGAGATTGCTTCGATGTCGAAAACCGCCACCGCCGTGAAAACTGAGGCCGAAATGCCGGTTGTCGCCGAGAACCAGCCGCGTTCCGGCGAGGTCCAGGAATTAAAAGTCTCGGCGCATCTGATGACGCTGGATGGCGGGTTGTTCTGTATCGTCAATGAGGCCAATCCGGGGGCTGGCCTGTCCGGCGGCTTTCCAGGGGTGCGGATCACCCCGGCGCCGCTGGCGGGTGATGCGCTGGAGGTAACCAGCTTTCGTGCGGATGGGTGGCTCGCAGGATCGGGTGATGCGGCTTTGGTGCGGGTGCATCGCGGCCCCGCGCAAATTTTGGTCACGGTGTATCAACGCCCGAATGCGCCGGAAGCCGCGCCGCGCTTACAGGTGATGCGCCTTGCCGGCAGCGCAGCACCGGCTGCGGCGCCCGTTACCCCGGCTGTGGCCCAGGGTGCGCCGGAGGTGATGGATGTGCTCGCGCATATTCAAACCCGCGGCGATATCGGCGCGAAATTCGATCAATGGTTGGGTGAGCCTGGCTCGGGCCATTGGATCGAGGGGATTGCGGTGGCGGCCCCTGACGGGATTGCGGCGGCGGATATTTCGTATCAAGGCGTGTTGGGCCGTGGCTGGCTGTCACCCTGGGTGGAGGCTGGTGCCTATTGCGGCTCGCGCGGGATGGCGCTGCCGTTGCTGGGCTTGCGGATGCGTTTGCAGGGTGAGGCGGCGGAGCAGTTTGACCTCAAGATCGAGGCGAGCTTTGTCGATGGGTCACGGGTGGGGCCGGTCGGCAGCGATGAGACATGCGAGGCGGATAGTCTGGCGGCGTTGGAAGCGGTGAAAATCACCCTGGAGCCGCGCCGTGGCCGGGCGGTCAAAGCGCGGCGCTGAGCGGTTAGGCGCGGCCATGCGCTTTTTGTTCGTTCATCAGAATTTTCCGGGGCAATATCTGCATTTGGTTCGGCATTTGCTGGCCGATGGCGGTCATGACATCGTGTTTATGACCGAGCCGAACCAGAACGAAATTCCCGGCGTGCGCAAAGTGACCTATGCGCGCCCGCCCGCCACGCATCAGGCGGTGTTTCCGAGCGCACGGGAATTTGATGTCGCGATGCGCCGGGCGGAATCGGCCTATCATGGGGCTAAGCAAATCAAAGCGCTGGGGTTTGAGCCGGATATTATTCTGGGCCATCACGGCTGGGGCGAATTGCTGAATTTGCCAGATATTTACCCGGGTGTGCCGATTTTGGGCTATTTTGAGTTTTATTATCGGATCGATGGCACGGATGTGAATTTCGATCCGGAATTTCCCATGCCGCCTGAGCGTTTCGGCGCGGTGCGGGCGAAAAATGGCGTCAATCATTTGGCCATCGGGCTGGAGCAGTTCGGCCAAACGCCGACGGAATGGCAATGGAGCACCTATCCGGCTTGGGCGCGTTCACGCTTGTCGATCATCCGCGAAGGGGTCGATTTGCAGCGCTGCGCGCCCAATCCGGCTTTGCGCAAGCAAACACTGAGCGTCGGCCCGTTGAGCGTGACACCCAAGCAGAAATTAATCACCTTTGTTGCGCGCAATTTGGAGCCGTATCGCGGTTTTCATGTCTTGATGCGCGCACTGCCCACGATTTTGGCGGCGCGCAAGGATGTGGTGGTGTCGATCGTCGGCGGCGATGACATCAGCTATGGCGCGCCACCGGCGCAAGGCAACTGGCGCAGCGTGATGATGCAGGAGGTCGGCGCCGGGATCGATCTGTCGCGCGTGCATTTCATGGGTAAGGTTGCGTATGAGGATCATTTGCGATTGCTGCAGCGCTCGGACGCCCATATTTATCTGAGTTATCCGTTCGTTGCGTCCTGGAGCCTGCGCGAGGCTTTGGCGGTCGGCGCGCCGGTGATTGGTGGCGATACCGCGACGGTGACGGAATTTGTCAAACAGGGCGAAACCGGCTTGGTCACCCCGACTTTGGACCCGGCAGCGCTCGCGCAGACGGTTTTGGGCTTGCTGGAAGACCGAAAATTAGCCCAGAAGCTGGGCGCGAACGCACGGCAATTTGCCGAGGCAACGCTCGATTTGAACCAATATTTGGCGTTTTATTGCCAGGAAATCGAGCGCATCACCGGCAAATCCCTCGCGGATAAACCCAACCCGCGATCATCATCCCCATCCCGCGCGGCCCCGGTGAGCAAGGGTCCAGCCAAAGGCCGATCAAAGCCAGCAGCGCTATCAGCAGGGCCATCAGTAGCGCCGGGGCCGCGCGCCAACCAGCGGAGAGCCACGCCATGAGTGATGCAAAGGGCTATAATCAACCGTTGGGGGGCAACGAAATGCCGCGCTTTGCCGGCATTGCCACGATGATGCGCCTGCCTTTGGCCGCATCGGCGGCGGGGCTTGATGTCGGGTTTGTTGGGGTGCCGATGGATATTGGCACCTCCAACCGGTCCGGCACCCGGTTTGGCCCCCGGCAGATTCGCAGCGAGTCGGTGATGCTGCGGCCCTATAATATGGCCACCGGAGCCGCGCCGTTTGAGCGGCTGCGGGTTGCCGATCTCGGTGATATTGCCACCAACCCGTATAGTTTGGAAAAATCGGTCGCGCTGATCGAAGCGGGAATTGCCGCGATTTTGGCGGCAGGGTGCGCGCCGCTGATTTTGGGGGGCGATCATACGCTGGCCTATCCGGTGCTGCGCGCCATGGCCGCCCAGCACGGGCCGGTCGGGCTTATTCATGTCGATGCGCACGCTGATGTGAATGATACGATGTTTGGCGAGCGGATCGCCCATGGCACGCCGTTTCGCCGCGCGGTTGAGGATGGGGCGGTTAATCCGGCTCGGGCGGTCCAAATCGGCCTGCGCGGCACCGGCTATGCTGCCGATGATTTTGATTGGCAGCGTGCGCGCGGCTTTCGGGTGATCCAGGCCGAAGCCTGCTGGCATCGCTCGCTGACGCCGCTGATGGCGGAAATTCGCGCACAGCTCGGCGCCGGGCCGGTTTATTTGAGTTTCGATATTGATAGTCTCGACCCCTCGATTGCGCCCGGCACCGGCACACCGGAGATTGGCGGCCTGACCACAATTCAGGCGCTCGAGATTATTCGGGGCTGTGCTGGCCTCGATCTGGTCGGCGCTGATCTCGTAGAGGTTGCACCACCTTATGACATGGCCGGCACCACCGCGCTGATTGCGGCCAACCTGCTCTATGAAATTCTCTGTGTCATGCCGACCCCAAAACGTCACGACCCGACTTGATCATCCGGCTTGCATATTGCTAAATTTTTGGTAAATCTCAATCTAAGAGACATGTGAGACAAAACGCCCGCGTGAACGAACAAAGGACAAAGCGATGTCGTCAACGATAACTTTCGATACAGGCCTTGCAACCGTGAATGGTGTCGCTGAGACAATCACGGCAAGCATTACGGTTGGGGGCGCGGTGGGTTCAGCAGCGTCGTTGCTGTTGAACGCGATTGATCGTTTGATCGTGAATGGTAGCCCGGGGCAGGCTTCTGCCGCCGTCGAGGGTATTGTTGTTACCTCGGGCCAAACCATCACCGCGCCTAATATTTCAGTGGCGGGTCAGCAAAATTATGTTTATATTACGGGTGCGGCAGGTGCCACGGTTAATCTGCCTGCCGAGAACGTGGTCACAAGCTCCGGTTACTCCGGCATGATCGTCGATGTCGCGGGTGCCATCACCGTCAATGGCGGTGCATTTAAAGCGGGCTCAGTCCTGCTAAGCGCCGAGAGCGACGTGACGTTTGATCCGCAAGGGGGGCCACCGAGTGCCAGCACCATCATCGGTGGCGGTGGCAATAATAACCTTACACTCGACTCCAAAAATTATACGGTGTTGCTCTCCGGCGGCAACAATACGGTGTCGGCGGACAGCTATTACGGTTCCACCGGCACAGCGACGTTCAACAGCATTACTACCTATGCAGGTAATAATATTATCAGGCTGAATGCGGGCAAGGATACGGTTTCTTCGGCAGGCGCCGACTCGATTTTTGCGCTGGCCAATGACGCGGTGATCACCGCGTCCGGAGCGAATAGCTTTGTTGGTCTAAACGCGGTGCAGACCGGAGCGTCAGTGACAGCTTCGGGAGCCAACCAGACCGTCAACGTCAATGGCACCAGCGATGTCGTTGATGCATTGAACATCGGTGCGGGGAGCCGTGTTTATGTGAATGGCAAGGCCAATAGCGTCACTGTTGGAGCGGCTGGCAATGTGTTGGTAGGCCCAAGCGCGTCGAGCAACACCATTGTTGGTGGTGCGGGTGCCCCGGTCGCGGATTTCGGCACCAATGATCTGGTGTCGATGAGCGGCGGGTTGACCTACGAATATGGCAATAATTCGACGTTGTCGGCCTCGAATTCCGGGCGGGTTTATGCCGATGGCTCGGGCAATGTGGTCAGTATTTCCGGCTCAGTGATCGCCACGGGCACGGTGACGGGCGGCACGTTCTATGCCTCGGGTGGCACGCATATGGCGTTGGGCGGCAAAAATGCCGGTAATCTGATCAATCTGAGCGGCACCGCGACGGCTGGGATAAATGGTGATTCGGTGGTGACCAGCGGTAATAATCTGGTTGCCAGCTATAGTAACAGTAACAGCGTCACAATTGGCGGCACGAATGCTGCCCTATTTGATATTGGCGGCACGATAAACGCAACGGTTACGGGCACCGCCACGGCGGCCATCTATGAAAGTGGCGGCAATGTGGTCCTGATCAATAATGGAACTGGCGCCATCGTTGCCAACCAGGGCGCAGGCTCAGCGACCATTAATGCGGGTGCGGGTTCGGCCACCTTGTATGGCGGCACTAGCGGCAGCAATGTGCTGATTGGCGGGAGCGGCGGGTCCAATTATCTTGCGGCCTCCGGTAACTCCACGCTTGAGGCTGGCGGTGGCGCCACCACCATGGTCGGCGCTGCCGGTGCGGAATCGATGATGGCGAGCACGGTTGCCGGTTCGACGAACGCATTTCTGTTCGGCACATTGGCATCGGGTTCTGCGACCATTAGTGGCTTTTCAGCTACCAATAGCTCGATTGTGTTGCAGGACGGGCTTACCGTCACCGGCATCACGCCAGCGTCTGGTAACCAGACGCTCGCATTGTCGAATGGCGGCTCGATTGAGTTGTTCGGCTTTAGCTCGCAGATCAACTCGGCAACCGCCGCCGGTGGGATCACCACCATTACCTAAGCCCATCTGGGACCGGCGGCGCGCTTGGCGCTGCCGGTTTATGTCCGATCATTTAGACGCGGTGCGCTTGTGAAGCGCCGCACACCGCTCATTTGTCAGTCATGGGCAAATTCACCGCTTGCGCGCGATGACCGGCGCATATCTCAACCAGATCGGCACCGCCGTGCCCGATCATGACGTTCACCAAGGCTTCGTCAGCTACGCGCAACGTCAGCTCGCGGCCCGCGATGGAAGGTTATTTGCCCGCATGGCGCAGCGCGCGGGCATCGAGCGGCGCTATTCCACCCTCGCCCTTGGGGATTTGCCAGAGGGTGGTGCCGATGCGCAAGATTTTTACCGCCCCGGCGCGTTCCCCGATACTGGGGTTCGCATGGCAGCGTTCGAGCGCGCCGCACCCGGCCTCGCCGAGCGGGCGATTGCGGATTTGGCCACGGATTTGACCAGCGTCACCCATCTGATCGTCGCCTCCTGCACCGGCTTCACCGCGCCGGGCCTCGATCAGCATTTGGTTGCCCGGCTGGGATTGCGGCGCGATGTGCAGCGCACCTTGGTTGGCTTTATGGGCTGCTCCGCCGCCATTCCCGCCTTGCGCCTCGCCCAGCAGGCGGTGCTGGCCGATCCGGCGGCGCGGGTGCTGGTGATCAATTTGGAACTCTGCACGCTGCATTTGCAAGAAACCGAGGATTTGGAGACCGCGCTGACATTCCTGCTGTTTGGCGATGGCTGCTCGGCGAGCTTGGTCAGTGCCGCGCCGAGTGGCTTGGCGCTTGGCGATTTTCGCTCGGCCACCATTCCGGATACTGAAGAATTAATCACCTGGCGCATCGGCACGCAGGGCTTCCTGATGCATCTTTCGGGCGGCGTTCCCGCGGCGATTGCGCAGGCTTTGCGCGCCGAGCGTGAGCGCGGCGATGCGGACGGGCTGCTGCGTGGCGCGGGCACCCAGGCCATCGATCTCTGGGCCGTGCATGCGGGGGGCCGCACCGTGCTCGATGCGGTGGAATCCGGGTTCGCGCTCGCGCCGACGGCGCTCACACCCTCGCGCGCGGTTTTGGCCGATCACGGCAATATGTCCTCCGCGACGGTGATGTTCGTGCTCAAACGCATCATGGCTGAGCACAAGCGCGCACCAGCACCAGGCGCGCGCGGCATGGCGATGGCGTTCGGCCCCGGCATGGTCGCGGAAACATTTCGCTTCGCCACGCTCTGAGGACGGTTCATGTCTGAGAACGGGCCATGATCGATTTGTCGCGTCGGCAAATGCTCGATGAGGTGATGGATGATCCCGCACTCGACCCTGCGATTTACGCACGCTGCATCGCCGATCTCGCCAAAGTCAACCAAGTGACCATGACCCATCGGCCCACCCGTGCATGGCTCGCCCGCGCCCTGCGCGATTGGCCGAAAACCAAGCCTTTCACCCTGCTCGATGTGGCCTATGGCGATGGTGATTTGCTGCGCGCCCTTGCACGCTGGGCGGCCAAGCGCGGCTATAGCGCGCAATTGAGCGGCGTGGATTTGAACCCGCGCAGCGCCATCGCCGCCCGCGCAGCCACGCCACCCGATTTGGACATCATCTATCACACCGGCGATGTGTTCAGCTTCGCTCCGGCGCAACGCCCCGATTTCATTGTCACCTCGCAATTCACCCATCATTTGGACGAGGCGCAACTGGTCGCGCTGCTGCGCTGGATCGATGCCACCGCGCAGCATGGCTGGCTGATCGCTGATTTGCACCGGCATCTGATCCCCTATTACGGGTTTCGCTGGCTGGCGCGGCTGTTTGGCTGGCATGCCATTGTGCGGCTGGATGGCACCGCCTCGATCGCGCGCAGTTTCCGCCGCGCCGATTGGCAGCAGGCCCTGGCCGACGCCGGCGTTGCTGCATCGATCCGCTGGAGCCTGCCCTTTCGCTATCTGATCACCGCCCCACCCGATCCATGAGCCACCTTCCGGTAATCTGGCCCATAATCTGGTCCATGATCTGGCCCATAATCGGGGCGTCATGATTATCGTCGCGGGCGGCGGGCTTGCCGGGGCCGCATCGGCCTGTGCGCTCGCGCAAGCGGGGCGCGATGTCACCGTGATCGAGCGGGATGCCGCACCCTCGGACAAAATCTGTGGCGAGTTTCTGTCGATCGAGGCGCAGGAATCGCTATCGCGCCTGGGTTTCGATGTCGCGTCGCTCGGCGGCCATCCGATCCATCGTCTGCGTGTGATCCGGCGTGATGCCGCCATCGCGGTTGATTTGCCCTTCACCGGCCTGGGGCTGACCCGCAAATCGCTGGATGCCGCCCTGCTCGATCACGCGGCGCGGGCCGGCGCGAAAATTCGGCGCGGTGTCGCGATCCGCCGGGTTGATATCCAAGGCGCGCTCGCGCTGGATTTGGCCGATGGCACGCGGCTGGAGGCGGCCAATTTGCTGCTCGCCACCGGCAAGCAAGAGCTGCGCGGGGCCGCACGGCCCGCCGCCGCGCCGAGCGATTTGGTTGGTTTTAAAATGTATTACCGCCTCAGCCCTGCCGCACAGGCGCAAATCGCGGGTCATATCGAGCTGTTTTTATATGATCGCGGCTATGCCGGGTTGCAGTTGGTGGAAGCGGGCATCGCCAATCTGTGCCTGCTGGTCTCACGCGCACGCCTTGCCGCGTCGGGCGGCGGTTGGCCAGCGCTGCTGGCGGATTTGCAGCGCGAAACGCCGCTGCTGGCCGAGCGGTTGGTTGGCGCGACGCCGCTGCTCGATCAGGCGTTGACCATTGCGCGGGTGCCGTATGGTTTTGTGCATCGCCCGACCGAGGCGGACCCGGCGCGGCTGTTTCGCCTAGGCGATCAGGCCGGGGTGATTCATTCTTTCACCGGCGATGGCATGGCGATTGCGCTGCATAGTGCGGCTCTGGCCGCTGCCGCCATTGCCGAGGGGGCGTCCTCCAGCCTCTATCATCGGCGTTTGCGGCGCGATATTGCCGGGCAAATCGCTCGCGCCTCGTTGCTCTATCGCGCCCAGCAATCGGCCACCGCGCAGCAGGCTTTGTTTGCGCTGGCTCACTATGCCCCGTTCGCGCTGCGCTGGATCGCCCGTCATACCCGCGTGCCGCTGCGCGCGCGGGCGCGGCTCAGCCCTGCCGGGCCGCGCTGATCGCGTCCTGCATCGCGCGCACCCCGGCTGCCGCACCGTCCGGATGGTGCCAAACCGCGCCGATCACCGCCAGAAATTCGGCGCCCGCGCGCACCAGCGGACCACAATTTTGCGCATCAATGCCGCCGATGGCCACAGCGGGCACCTCCATCGTCTCGCACCACCAAGCGAGGGTTTCGATCCGCGCCGGCGTCGCGTCCTTGGTGCGGGTTGGGAAAAACGCGCCGAACGCGACATAATCGGCCCCGGCATCGGCGGCCTCAATCGCGCGATGGCGGGAATCATGGCAGGTAATACCCAGGCTGCGTTGGCCCAAGGAGGCACGGGCGGCGGCAACACCGCCCGGCCCGAGATCCTCTTGGCCGAGATGCGCGCCATCGCACCCGGTCGCGACGGCCAAATCGGCCCGATCATTCAACAAAAACGCAACCCCGCGCGCTTGCACGATCGGGCGCAGCACCGCAATCGCGCGCCGCCATTGCGCGTCATCCTGCTCTTTTAGGCGAAGCTGCACGCAGGCGATGGGTCCGGCATCAAGCGCCGCCGCCAGCTCGTCTGGAAACCGCGCCAGATCGAGCTGCGGCGGGGTGATCAGATAGAGTTCGCTCAAGCCTTGCCCTGATAGATCGCAATCACCTGCGCGAGCAGCGCCAGCGCCTCATCGCGCGGACGGGTGAAGGCGTTACGGCCAATGATCGAGCCGGTGGCGCCGCCATCGCGCAGGGCGCGAACGGTGGTCAGCAGGCTTGCTTCATCGGTCGCCTCGCCGCCGGAAAACACCACCAGGCGGCGGCCGGCGAAGCAGGATTGCACCACATGCTCGATACGCTTGGGCAGGGTGGAAATATCGACTTTTTCATAGGCTTTCTTCGCGGCATCCAGGCCGATATGGGCGGTCGGCGGCTTGACCTTGATGATGTGCGCGCCGAGCAAAGCGGCCATGTGGGCGGCATAGGCGCAAATATCGATGGCGGTTTCGCCAGCCTTGTCGATCAGCGGACCACGCGGATAAGACCACAGCACCACCGCCAAGCCGGCGGCCTTCGCTTCCTCGGCCAGTTCGCGGAATTCCTCCATCATCTCGAACTGATATTCCGAGCCTGGATAAATGGTGAAGCCGATGGCCGCACAGCCAAGCCGCAGCGCATCCGCGACCGAGCCGGTCATGGCTTGGTCTTTTTCGGTCGCTAAGCTGTTGGAGGAGTTCATTTTCAAAATGGTGGGAATCGCCCCGGCATAGCTATCGGCGGCGGCTTCGAGCATGCCGAGCGGGGCGGCATAGGCCGAAAGCCCGGCATCGAGGGCCAGTTGGAAATGATAATGCGGATCATAAGCCGCCGGGTTCGAGGCAAAGCTGCGCGCCGGCCCATGCTCAAAGCCCTGATCGACGGGAAGAATAACGAGATGGCCGGATCCCGCCAGCTTGCCCTGCATCAGAATGCGGGCGAGGTTGCCCTTGGTGCCAGGGTTGTCGCTTTCGTACCAGCTGAGGATTTTTTTGACCCGTTGGGTAACGCGCATGGAATTCTCCCGTTCGCTCAGATGTTGCGGGCCGGGTCTAGAGCGTGATTGCTTATCATCAATCGCGCTCTAGGCCCAATTTGCCGATCAATTTCATTGGCTTAGCTCGTATCTCTCGATTCGAACTCGGCCAATATTGATCTAGCCTAGTTTTGCGCGCCCGTCAGCCCCGCGCGGGTTAGCTCAGGATTGGTAAGCCAATGGCGCAATTCAGCATCGTCGCTGTTTGCGGTCGCATCGAACGCTGGTGGTGCCGCATGCCATAAGTCTGCGTCGGTTTCGCGAGCAATCGCGGCGATTTGATCAAAAATGAGTGGTTCCGCCGATAGGATAATCCCGCGCAGCCCAATACGGAGTGCCTCCAGCGCCCGCCCGGCCGCATCGCCGCAATCAAGGAGCGAAAAGCCGGTGAAAGACGCGCTGGCGAGCAAGGCAAGCCACCAGGGCGCGCCAGCATAAAGCGCGAAGCCGGGCGGTGAGAGCAATGTCACCGGCAATCCAGGGGCCAGCGCACGGGCGATGCTGTGCTGATCATCAACCATCACCGCGGGCGGTGCCGGCGCTGGTGCGGCCCTACTGATCGCGATCCACCGCAATCAACACTTCGCGCTTGCCCACGTGATTGGCCGGGCTGACCACCCCGGCTTTTTCCATCTGCTCGATCAATTTTGCGGCGCGATTATAGCCAATTTGCAAATGGCGTTGCAGAAAGCTGGTGCTGGCCTTGCCTTCGCGTGCCACCACGGCAACCGCCTGCTGATAGAGGCCGCCCTCGCCGGATTCGGCTGCCGCCAGACCGGGCAGGGCAGGGGTGTCTTCATCGACCGCTTCGGTCACCGCCTCGACATAGTCAGGTTCGCCCTGCTCGCGTAAAAACGCGACCACATCCTCAACTTCGCGATCGGTCACGAACGGGCCATGCACGCGGGTGATCCGCCCGCCGCCGACCATATAGAGCAAATCGCCCATGCCCAGCAGTTGCTCCGCCCCCTGTTCACCGAGGATGGTGCGGCTATCGAACTTGCTGATCACCTGAAACGAAATGCGGGTTGGAAAATTGGCCTTGATCGTGCCGGTGATCACATCGACCGAGGGGCGCTGGGTTGCCATAATCACGTGAATCCCCGCCGCGCGCGCCATTTGCGCGAGGCGCTGCACGGCGGCTTCGATTTCCTTGCCGGCGACCATCATCAGGTCTGCCATTTCATCGATCACCACGACGATCAGCGGCAGCGCTTGCAGCGCAATCGGCTGGTCTTCGAGAATCGGCCTTCCAGTTTCCTCGTCAAACCCGGTTTGCACCCGCCGCGTCACCACTTCGCCGCGCGCCAGCGCCTCATTCACCCGTTCATTATAGCCCGCAATATTGCGCACGCTGAGCTGGCTCATCGAGCGGTAGCGCCGCTCCATTTCCCGCACCACCCATTTCAGCGCGGCGACGGCTTTGGCCGGCTCGGTCACCACCGGGGCGAGCAGATGCGGAATACCTTCATAGACCGAGAGTTCGAGCATTTTTGGATCAATCAGGATCAGGCGGCACTCTTCCGGCGAGAGCCGATAGAGGAGCGAAAGGATCATCGCGTTGATGCCGACCGATTTGCCCGAGCCGGTGGTGCCCGCGATCAGCAAATGCGGCATGCGTGACAAATCGCCAATCACCGGAATGCCGCCAATATCCTTGCCCAGCGCGAGGGCGAGCTTGCCGGAATGATTGTCCCACTCCGCGACTTCCATCAATTCGGAGAGAAACACCGTCTCGCGCTTGGCGTTCGGCACCTCAATGCCAATCACATTGCGCCCCTGCACGGTCGCGATGCGCACGGCGAGTGCCGATAGGCTGCGCGCAATATCATCGGCAAGGCCGATCACCCGCGCCGAGCGAATGCCGGGGGCCGGTTCAAGCTCATACAACGTCACCACCGGGCCGGGGCGAATTTCCACGATGCGCCCTTGCACGCCATAATCGGCGAGCACGGTTTCCAATAGCCGGGCATTGGCCTGCAACGCCTCGGCTGACGGGCCAACCTCGCCGCGCGGCGGGGCGGTGCGCAGCAATTCCAGCGGCGGCAGACGCCAATGCGCATCCGGCAGGGGCAAACGCTCTTGCTTCGGCGGCGCCTTTTTCACCGGCGCGGCGCGGGTCAACCGCACTTTCGATCCACCATCGCGCTCCGCCGTCCGCTCGGTTGGGCGCAAGGCCGGGGCAATGGGCTGGTCGGGCGGATCAAACAAGCTCGCTTCGATCCCCCGCGTTGCCGATAAAGGGTTTCCTTCCATCGCATCGACGCTGGCCGCCCGAGCTTGATGGGCCAGGGGCGGATTCGCGAGTACGGGTGCCAGCCAGGCCGAAACATTGCCAGCCCCGCCGCGCGCGCCGCGCACCGAACCGCGCGCCATCCGCGCCGCGCGCGAGCCCGCTGCCCGCCATTCGCCAAAGGTCAGGCCAATCGCATAGAGCGCCGTGGGCAGCCCGATCGCGAGGCACAGCACCGGCACGATGATGGAAGCCAACGAGCCGAACAGGCCGAACCGTGCGGCGCCGAGCAACGCGCCCACCACCCCGCCCGGACCCGCATAGGCGGGAAAATGCAGGGAAGAAGCCGCGTGCCACGCGCCCATCGCCCCGGCGAGGCAGGGCATGGCGATCAGCGTCGCGAGCGCGCGCAACCGCCAGCGGCGCAGCACGCCGCGATTGACCAGCACAAATGACCAGCCGAACAGCACCAAAGCGGGCAGGGCGCCAAAAATACCGAAACCTTGCAGCAACCCATCCGCCAGCGCCGCACCGGGCGACCCGAGCAAATTGCGCACCGGCAGGTTGGAGGCGGTGTTGAAGGACGGATCACTCGGATGGTAGCTGACCAGGGCAATCAGCAAGGTCAGCCCGATCAAGGTCAAGATCAGCGCCAGAATTTCCGCAGCCCGCCGACCCAGCCGCGCTTTCAGCGCCGGCGATAAAAACGGACGGGATTGAGTGGTCACGGACATCAGAAACTTCTCTCCGAACGATCTTGCACGAACTATATACCAAAACCGCCTGATTCCACAAAACAAATCAGCCGGACCCGCGAAGGTCCGGCTGATTGCGGCAAAACCCGGCCCAAAAGCGGGCCGGGGCAGGTGGAAAAATCAGTCGCCCATGACCGGCACGCCGCGCGCGCCATCGGCAAAGATCGCGTAGGCTTCTTCGCCGTGCGCCGCTTCATCGCCCATGGCCAGCATTTCGTCATCCATGCGCAGCGGCACCACCAAGCCGATCAGCTTGAGCAGGATGAAGGTGCCAACCACGTTCAGCACGATGATGAAGGCTGCGCCATAGAATTGCAGCACCACTTGGTGGAAATTGCCGTAGAGCCAGCCGGTCACATTCACCACGCTGTCTTTGCCGGTCGCGAGATACTCGATCATTTTCGGATCGGCCATCACGCCGACGCCGATGCCGCCGACCAGCGCCGCGACGCCATGGGTGTGGATCACGCCCAACGTATCATCGACCTTGGAAAACAGCTTGGTTTTGCCGAGCTTGTTCCAAGTCAGCCAGGGCAGCGCGCCGGAGAACACGCCAAGCACGATGGCTTCGAGGCCGTTAATATAGCCCGCCGCCGGGGTAATCGCGACCAAGCCAGCGATCATGCCGTTCACCGCACCCAGCACTGAGGGTTTGCCGAAGGCGAACACGTCCAGCATCAACCAGACCAGGAGCGAAACAGCGGTGGTCAAATGCGTGTTCAGCACCGCCGCACCGGCATCGGCGTTGGCAAAATACGGATCGCCGCCGTTAAAGCCGGACCAGCCGAGCCAGAGCAAACCGGCACCAATCAGCGTGATCAGCAGCGAGTTGGGCGGGAACACTTCGCGATCCCGCTTCAGGCGCGGACCAATCACCGCCGCCGCCGTGAAGCCCGAGGCCGCCGCCGCCAAGTGAATAACATAGCCGCCCGAGTAATCGACCACGCCGAGCGAACCGAGCCAGCCACCGGCCCACAGTGAAAATGCGCCGATTGAGTAGACGAACGTCGTCCAGAGCGGGACGAAAATCATCCAGGCTTTGAAATTCATCCGCCCGAGCACGGAGCCGGCCAGAATGATCGGGGTGATCGCGGCGAACACGAACTGGAAGTAAACCAGCGTCGCCATGCCATAGCCCAAAGGCGGCATGCCGCCCGCCGCCGCCGGAATGATCGCCTGTTTTTCCTCGTTCCAGGCCGAGGTAATCTGCCCCGGATGGCCGATGAACGCGCCGAGCTTGCCAACATCCAGCCATGGCTTGCCGAACGACATATTATACGCCCACAGCATCCAAACCACGAGCACAATGGCAAACGCATACAAGGCCATAAAGGCCGAGTTGATCGCCCATTTTTTCTTGACGACGCCGCCATAGAGCGCAACCAACCCTGGCACGCTCTGCAACCCGACCAGGGTTGCCGCGGTTAATTGCCAAGCGTTATCACCCGTATTGAGCCAACTCGGTGAAGGTACAAGCGACATTCGGTTTCTCCGTATTTCCCAGCCGTCTATGTTGCGGGTCCAAGCGAACCCGAGGCAGCAAACTGCACCGGAGAGAGCTAAGCAGGGATCGTGCCAACCGCCGTCAGGCGCGCAATATTGGGGCAAAATCACCCGCTAGGGCGATATCAACCGCCCTAAATCGTGAGGTTGCGCGAATTATTATCGAATTTTGGGTAAAATTTAGGCAGTTATTTCGGGGCGCGCCCGTGCCAGGCCTCGGCCTCGATCGTGTTCAGCATCGCGCTGCCGGCCCCGCCCAGCAGGCGCGCGAGGCTGAATTTGCGCCGGGGGCCAATGAAAGCGGGCTTCGCATCCTTGCCCGCTTCGGCATGGATGATGCTGCGCACATCGCCCAGCGCATCGATCAGACCGAGGCGCAGCGCCTTGCTGCCCAGCATATACGACCCGTCAAAAACCGCATCTTCGTGGTTTTCGATGGAAGCGCCGCGCCGCTCGCGCACCCAATCCTTGAATTGGGTGTGAATATCATCGAGCAAATCCCGATTGAACGCGACATCATCGGGCCGCTCTGGACTGAACGGATCATTGCGCAACTTATTGGCACCCGCCGTCACCACCCGGCGCTCAACGCCGATGCGCCGGAGCAAATCCACCGCGCCAAAGCCGCCGCCAATCACCCCGATCGAGCCAACAATGCTCATCCGATTGGCAAAAATCTGATCCGCCGCGCACGCAATCCAATAGCCGCCGGACGCGCCGACATCGCCAATCACCGCAATCACCCGCACATCGGTCTCGGCGGCCTTGCGCCTGATATAGGCCCCGATCAGGTCCGATTGCACGGGCGAGCCGCCGGGGCTTTCAATCGCGAGGAGCAATAATTTTTGGCCCTGTTTCGCCTGCGCAAAGCCGCGATCCAGCAGCGGCGCGAACCGATCAAGATTAATTGCCCCCTCGCGCGCGGCGATCACCCCGGTCAGGCGCACCACCGGAACCGTGGTCGGGCTCCACGGCATTTTCGCCGGAACAAACCGGCGCCAAGACTCGGGCAATCGGGAACGCAGAGCATCGAGCATGGGTGATCCTTATGGCAGGAGCGCGAGTTCGGTGAGGGCGCGCAGCAAGTGCACCGGCAAATCATCCGCAATGGTGGTGCTGCCCGCCGCGAGGTCCGAAGGTGCGTCTTCGGGCTTCAAATAGCGCCAGCCCTGAAACGGTTTGGTGCTGCGCGCCACCACCCGCACCAAGGCGGGATCAAGCACCAGCCCGGCACAGGGCGAGCCATCATCCCACACATCCTCAATCACGTCGATCACGCGCTGACGCACCAAAATCGCGCCGGTAATCACCCAATAGAGCGAGCCGCCTTGGGTCAGTTCCTCGGCGCGCTTGGGCATTGAGCGCGTCTGATGGCGCAAAGGCGGGTCATTCTCCATCCGTCGGCGTTGGATTTCAGCCAGATGGCCAATATCGCGCACGCCGACGGCGAGTTTGACCAGATGGATCATGCCGCCTGGCGCGCCTCAGCAATGGCTGACCACACGCGCTCAGGGGTCGCAGGCATGTCGATATGGCGCACGCCATCCTCGGCCAACGCGTCGAGCACCGCGTTAATCAATGCCGGCGGCGAGCCAACCGCCCCGGCCTCGCCCGCACCCTTCACCCCGAGCGGATTGGTGGTGCAGGGGATTTCGAGGAACTCAACCTCAATATCGGGCATGTCATCCGCACGTGGCAAGGCATAATCCATGAAGCTGCCGGCAATGAGCTGGCCCGATTCCGGATCATAGGCGGTGTTTTCCATCAGCGCCTGCCCCAACCCTTGGGCGACGCCGCCATGGACCTGACCGCGCACGATCATCGGGTTCACGATTTTTCCGACATCATCGCAGACCAAATAGCGCTGCACCGCAATCGTGCCGGTCTCCGGATCGATCTCGACTTCGGCGATATGGCAGCCATTGGTGAAGGTGTGATGCGCGATGGTGGCGATTTCGGCGGTATCGAGCGCGTTGCCGTCGGTCGCGTCATCATGCAGCGTCGCGGCCAGATCCATCAGCGTGATCGAACGGTCGGTGCCGATGATTTTGAAGGCACCATCGGCAAATTCGATATCGGCTGAAGCCGCTTCCAGCGCCTCGCCCGCCGCCTTTTTGGCTTTTTCGATCAGGCTGGTGGTGGTCACCAAAATCGCCTGGCCTTCGGAATAGAGGCTGCGCGCGCCGCCGGTGCCGCCGCCCACCGGAATCCGGTCGGTGTCGCCCTGCTTGATCCGGATGCGGTCAGGATCGATGCCAAGCCGGTCGGCGGTGATTTGCACATAGGCGGTCTCGTGGCCCTGACCGCTCGATTGGGTGCCGACATACACATCCGCATAGCCATCGCGGGTGAAGCAAATTTCCGCACGCTCTTCCGGCGCGCCGCCGGTCGCTTCCAAATAATAGGCCATGCCAATGCCGCGCCGCTTGCCCGCCGCCCGTGATGCCGCCTTGCGGGCCGGGAATCCCGCCCAGTCAATCATTTCCAAGGCGCGATCCATCACCTGGATGAAGTCACCGGAATCATAATTTTGCTGCATCGCGGTCAAGTATGGCATGGCGCTGGCTGGCACCATGTTGGCGCGCCGCAACGCCGCCCGATCAACGCCCAGCTCACGCGCCGCCGCATCGATGAGCCGTTCGACCAGATAATTCCCCTCGGGCCGCCCCGCCCCGCGATACGCATCGACCGGCACGGTATGGGTGAACACGCCAAACACCTGCGCGTGGATCGCCTTGAAATCATAGACCGAGGCGAGAACCTTGGTGCCGAGCATGGTCGGGATATAAGGCGCGAAATTCGATAAATAGGCACCCATATTGGCGATATTGCGCACCCGCATCGCGAGGAATTTATGATCGGCGTCCAAGGCCAATTCGGCCTCGGTAACGTGATCGCGGCCATGAGTGTCCGAGAGAAACGATTCGCCGCGCTCCGCCGTCCATTTCACCGGGCGGCCCAGCTTGCGTGCAGCAAAACAAACCATCGCATGTTCCGGATAGACGAATAATTTCATCCCAAAACCACCGCCCACATCCGGCGTGATCACTCGGAACCGATCTGCGGGCACCTGAAACACCGCCTGGCTCAAAATATTTTTCAGCAGCCAGCCGCCCTGCGTGTTCGAGGTCAGGGTCCAGCGCTGGGTTTCGGTGTCAAAATCGGCCAAGGCCGCCCGTGGCTCCATGGCATTGACCACGATGCGGTTATTCACAATTTTGATCGCGGTCACATGCGCGGCTTGGGCGAACAGGGCGTCAACTTGGTCTTTATCGCCGGTGGCCCAATCAAACACCGTGTTGCGGGGCACATCCGCACGCACCTGCGGTGCTGCCGGATCGCGCGCTTGGGCGAGGGCGGTGATTGAGGGTTTGGTGTCGTAATCGACCATGATCGCCTCGGCAGCATCGCGCCCGGCGCTGGCGGTTTCGGCCACCACCATGGCCACCGCCTCGCCCACATGGCGCACCGTGCCCTTGGCGAGAATCGGTCGCGGCGCATCGGCGCGCGCGGAGCCGTCTTGATTGGTAATCGGCACCATGCAGGGGATTGGCCCCACCTTGTCCGCATCCAGATCAGACGCCGTGTAAATCGCCACCACCCCCGGCAGCGCCAAAGCAGCTTTGGTATTAATCGCCTTGATCGTGGCATGCGCATGCGGCGAGCGCAAAATAACCACATGCAAAGCACCGGGCTGGTTCACATCATCCGTGTAGGTGCCATGACCT
Organism: Acidiphilium sp. MT5; assembly: GCF_054767495.1. Classification (NCBI taxonomy): domain Bacteria; kingdom Pseudomonadati; phylum Pseudomonadota; class Alphaproteobacteria; order Acetobacterales; family Acidocellaceae; genus Acidiphilium; species Acidiphilium sp. MT5. Next base: position 59,229 of record NZ_BAABMR010000004.1, on the reverse strand, counting down.
TTGAGCAACCGTACATCCTCAACGCGCTTGACCGGCTGCGCCATTCCAAATTTTACCATGTTTGCAATCCCCATTATTTCTCTCTCCAGGATATGCGTTGATCAGGAAAATACAAGCTGGGTCATGGAGGCTGGCCGGTTGGCCCATCGGCGCCCATGGTGGTGTCGCCAAGCAACATTTCATCCGATGGGATCATCTGTTCCGATATAGTTACGCGCCAAAACACGCGCCAGAACAATGGATTAGAGCTTCGTCCGTGAACCCATACGGATGGAAAATGCTTGAGTCCTCGGTCGATATGCCAACAACAGGAGCACCAGAGCAGCGAGCGCGATCATAACGGACGGAATGGTGCCGCGTGGCCGATAAAAAAACCGCACATGGCTGGGTCCGGCAGGCAGTGCGACCGATTGAAACAAAGGTCCATGGCGTCCGACTGGCGCGACCAATCCGTTGATCCTGGCATGCCAACCGGCGAACCATGCGACCCGTCGGATCAACAAGCTGGGTGCTCGGCATTGGGCCGACACGCTATTCCAGCCATCGGGTGTGAGTTGGCATTCACGAGCGGCAAAAATGGCCGCCGGGTGCGGGAGTTGATAGATCGTCATGGCCTTGCCGCGAAAGACCGTTTGCACATGATCAGAAGCTGGTGCGCTGATTAAGCGCAGATCCGCGAGAGGCCCGGTTGTGGTGGAGCCGGTCCAGATCGCGACAGCGTTGCCCGTTTGATGTTGAAGTTTATAGCTAAGACGATCGGGTGGGTGCATTTGGAGCGGATGATTAAGCGTTATTCTCAAAAATTGGTCGTCAGGAACCCCGGCAAGATCGCGCTTGCCCTGGGCACAGTCCGTTCCGGCGCAAAGGGTCAGTGAAAGTGGGCCGGTCGAGGCGCCTGCATAGGTGCCGATCAGCACATCAACCGCAATGATGGGTCTCTTGGGTATTGCGGCGATGGGCGCAATACCGCGTAAACTGTGATGACCGATGAGCAACGAGGCGTGCGTGGCATTCGCAACAAAGCTCGGGGTTGGTTTGCGGCGGAACGGGTCGCTACCCGGCAATGTCAGCACATAGCGCACTCCCACCGACTGATAGGCCGCCTCCCGCTGCCGCACATAGCGATTGAGCTGCCCAACCGTCGGCACCATATCTTTGGGCGAGCCAAGCTGGTTAAAAACAAAATTCATCCAAGCTTGATCAATCGGCAACTGATTGGAATTAATCGAAGCGATGCGATAGGCCGACGGATAATTCGCGGCGAACGGTAATGTGGTAAAAATTCTTGACAAACCTTGATGTTTTTTCAACCACGCCACGCCAGTCTGATGCAAATGCGCATCATGAACCGCCGAGAGTTGGCCCGACCCAAGTCCTAACATCGCATCGCCAATCATGATGGCGGCCATCAGGCTGCGTCCAGCCGGGCTGGGCGCGCGGGTCAGCAATCGGAGCACCAGGACCGCGCTGATTAGATCAATCGAACAGGCGATCATGCCAAATCCCAGCAAGTCTGGTGCCGCATGATACCAGGCCACGATCAATGGGACGATCGGCAGCACGGCAGCGCCCAGCAAGCCCAGTCCAATGAACGACACGACCAATGCCCGTCGGCGCGACAGCTCGCCTTGTCGTTGCCACTGATCGAGGGCTAAACCAGCCAAAATCAGCATTGCCAGATCCATCGCCGGGGCAACAAACCGGATCGTATTGGCGCGGGCGACCTCGGGGATCAAATTCAACCCTTGCCGCACCATTGGAACACCAACCAACCGCAGTCCCCAGATCAAAATGAAGCCGCCGAGCGCGATGCCAATCACCCGGTTGCACCCCGCCTCCACTTGCCCCGCCTTGACCCGCTGGGGCCCGAACCGCCAAACGCTGAACGGCCACGCCAAAGCAGCGATCACCGCAACCGGGCCAAACCAGGTCCCAACATCATTCCAAGCGGGTCCAAGATGTCGGGCCGCCGCGACGGGAAGCCCTGGCGGACTCGTGACGCCAATCGGGCCGAACAGAAACGGCAGCAGCTCCAATCCATCGCCCTGACGCGACATGCGGCTAGCCGCGAAGCCACCATCATGCGGACCAACGAACGCATGCGATAGGTAATGAAGAAATGGCACGAGCAGGGGCAGTGTCATCAGCAGGCCGAGTGTGCCGGCAACGCTGACCTTGCCGATGAACAACCAACGCGCCGCGCCCATCGACGAAAAGCGCGCGATTGTCCAGGCTGCGGCCAGCAACCCGCCAAAATAAGCAATTTCGGGGTATCCCGCATAAACCAAGAGCGCGACGGCGATTGTAATCCACCCCCAGCCGAGTCTTTGTCCAGTTGCTGCAGCGCGACCGGCGCGTTCAAGGCCAAGCAAAAGGAGCGGAATGAATGGCAGTGGTGTTGCGGCATGCGGTACCATGAAAAATGTGCCACTCAGCGCGTAGAGCGCCCCGGCAACAAAGGCAGCCAAGCGCGTGGTTCGCAATTCGGTTAGCAAGGCATAGAGCGTGACGCCGCTCAGCATCTGCAAAGACAGGCGCAGCAACAGCCAGCCATGCGGCAGAGCCAGTGTGAATACAAAAGGGATGAAAAACGCCAACGTCTGCATTTCCGCAGCCAGCGGCATCCCGATGCCGGTATAGGGGTTCCACCAGGGCACAATGCCATGCAACCAATCATACGCAGCGAGGTGTCCCTGCGCCTCGGTAATCAAACCGATTGTGGGGTCAAACCAGTCGGGCGCACCCCGATAAGGGCCAGGTATACTGCTGGCCAAAAACGAATAATAATAGGCGGGATCTGCCTGCACAACGCCGAGCAGAAGCCATAAATTGGCGAGGCACGGGATCAGGATGAGCCCGATGACCGGCCATGCGTGCCGCGTTTGCCCGAATGCAGCGACCCGACCGATTAATCGCCTAATGTCCAAGCCGCCTGATTCTCCGGGTAATTGCGTCGAGCCGGGCGCGGGAGACAACAGCAGCCCAGCACGCAAGACCCTATCAGAGATCCAAATGCCTGACGAGGTGGCGTGTGCGGTGGGTTTGCACGCACCTGATCGGCCAGAAGCTCGTTCGTGCCGGCCTCTTGCTGCATCGGGCCGTTCGGCGTATGGAATGCCAAATCACGCTCCAGCCCGTTCGGAGGTGGCCTTAGCGGGCCGCCTTTTTTATTGGGCGGCGCGACAAGCTGCGAGTTGATCCGATGCATGAGACCCGTCCGTCCCATACCGGCCTTGAGGGCCGAATTGCCGATATGATCATTCCTGGCCTTGAAGCGCAGGGCTATGAGCTTGTGCGCGTCTCGATCATCGGGCGGCAGCGGCCAATTGTGCAAATCATGGCGGATCGCGCGGATGGCAGCCAGATCAGCGTCGAAGATTGTGAAAAAATCAGCCATCTGGTCTCCGCCCGGCTTGATGTCGAAGACCCGATTGAGGGGGCGTGGACTTTGGAAGTCAGCTCTGCTGGCATCGATCGGCCTTTGACCCGCTTGAAAGATTGGGTTCGGTTTGCCGGCCATCTCGCGCGCGTCGATATGGCGGTGCCCACGCTGCAAGGCCGCAAACGATTGACCGGCACGGTGCTCGGCGCGCAAGCGGGCGTCGCCCAGCTCAAACTCGATACCGGCGAGACGATTGAGGTGAATTTGGCCGATGTACAGCGCGCCCGGCTGGTGCTCACCGATGAATTGATCCGCGCGACGGCGCAGCCGCCGGCCGCGAACTGAACGCCTCAACATCATAGTTTTTTTAGGAAAAGCGAGACAGATCATGGATACCGCAATAGCCCGCCCTGAATTGCTGCTGGTCGCCGACGCGGTGGCCCGCGAGAAGCAAATCGATCGCGAGGAAGTGCTGGAGGCGATGGAGCAGGCGATCCAGAAAGCTGGCCGCGCCAAATACGGCCATGAAAAAGATATTCGCGCCACCATCGATCGGAAAACCGGCGATGTCCGCCTGTCGCGCTGGACCGAGGCGGTGGTGACGGTGGAGAACGAAGAGACCCAAATTCCGCTGCATATCGCGAAAAAATTCAAACCCGATATCGAGCTGGGTGGCCATTTGGTCGATCCGCTGCCGCCGATCGATTTTGGCCGCATCGCCGCGCAAACCGCCAAGCAGGTGATCGTCCAGCGTGTGCGCGAATATGAGCGTAAGCGCCAATATGACGAGTTCAAAGACCGCGTGGGCGAAATCATCACCGGCACCGTCAAGCGCACCGAATATGGGAATTTGATGGTCGATCTCAGCCGCGCCGAGGCGTTGCTGCGCCGCGATGAAACCATCCCGCGGGAGAATTTTCAGAATGGTGACCGGGTGCGCGCCTTCATTTATGATGTGCGTGACGAGTTGCGCGGCCCGCAAATTTTCCTCTCGCGCACCCATCCAGGGTTCCTCGCCAAATTATTCGCGCAGGAAGTGCCGGAAATTTACGAGGGCATTATCGAAATCAAGGCGGTTGCGCGTGATCCGGGGTCACGGGCGAAAATGGCGGTGATTTCCCGCGATTCCTCGATTGATCCGGTCGGTGCCTGCGTGGGTATGCGCGGCTCGCGGGTGCAAGCGGTGGTGGCGGAATTGCAGGGCGAAAAAATCGACATCATCCCCTGGAGCCCGAACCCCGCAACCTTCGTGGTCAACGCCCTGGCCCCTGCCGAGGTGACCAAAGTGGTGATCGATGAGGAAGGCGGCAAAGTCGAAGTGGTGGTGCCGGATTCGCAGCTCTCGCTGGCCATTGGTCGGCGGGGCCAGAATGTGCGCCTCGCCTCGCAGCTCACCCGCTGGGATATCGATATTCTGACCGAGGCGGAAGAAGGCGAGCGCCGTCAGGAAGAGTTCCGTCGGCGCAGCGGCCTGTTTGTCGAGGCGCTGGACGTGGATGATGTGATCGCCGGTTTGTTAGTGACAGAAGGCTTTGAGGGGATTGAGGATTTGGCGAACACACCGATTGAAGATTTGGCGGAAATCGAGGGTTTCGATGAAGCCATTGGCACTGAGTTGCAGCGCCGGGCGATTGTGGCGCTGGAGCGTCGGGCGGCTGAGCAGGAAGAAAAACGCCAAGCTTTGGGCGTGAGCGATGCGCTGGTGGCCATCGACGGGCTGACCCCCACCATGCTGGTGGCGCTGGGCGAAGCCAAAATCCGCACCCTCGATGATCTGGCCGATCTGGCGAGCGATGAGCTGATCGATATTGTCGGCAAGGCCAACATGGATGCCGACACCGCCAACGCCATCATCATGGGCGCACGCGCCCATTGGTTCGAAGGGGATAACCAAGCTGGCTGATCTGACCGCATCACCGCCGGATCTCGATCACGACACGGCGGATCTTGATCTGCCGGTGCTGGATGATCCGCGTGCGCCGGAGCGTCGCTGCCTGGTGACCCGCCAGGCGGGGCCGCGCGCCGCCCTGCTGCGTTTTGTTGTTGCTCCGGATCGATCTCTGGTGTTTGACGCTGCCGCAACCCTGCCGGGACGCGGATTATGGTTGAGTGCGCGGCGCGATGTGATACAGGAAGCTTTGAAGCGTCGGGTGTTCCAGCGCGCGGCTGGACGATCGTTGAATATCCCGGCTCTCACGGTCCCCGATGATTTGGCCGATCGCGTGGTGTTCGCTCTGCGCGACCGGCTGATGGCATCGCTTGGTTTGGCGCGGCGGGCGGGGCAGGCGGTGGGCGGATTCGAAAAAGCGCGCGAGGCCTTGGCCGCCGGGCGCTGCGCGGTGCTGGTTGGCGCCGCCGATGGCAGTGTGACGGAGCGGGGGCGGGTGCTGCAAGGGCGCGATGTTCCCGTGCTCGACCTATTGGACGCCGCGACGTTGGGTGCCGTTTTTGGTCGCGACGCGATTGTGCATGTTGCCCTGGCGCCAGGGCGGCTTGCCGAGATGATTTTGGCGGACGCAACACGGTTGCGCGGGGTTCTGCCCGGGCAGGGCGTTGCGCCGGGCGTGCAGAGCGGGCAGAGAGACGCCGGATGACGACGGCGAATTCCGGATCGGCGGGGCTTCCCGCTGGTTCGACCTATCAATGACGGATCGGATTATATGAGCGACGATAAAGACCAAGGCGAAACCAAAGGCCGCTTGACGCTGCGGCCAGCCAATCGAACCGAAGTTGGCCGCACGGTCGATGCCGGGTCGGTGCGGCAAAGCTTCAGCCATGGGCGATCAAAAGTCGTGCAGGTCGAAGTGCGCAAAAAACGCAGCGTCGTCGCCCCGGTCGAGGCCGATGCCACGCGTCCGGCGGCTGATGGCGTCCGCCCGGCGGCAAAGCCAGCCAGCCCCGGCCCGGTGCCGCGGGCGCTGACCGAAACCGAACTGGCCGCGCGTCAACGCGCTTTGGTCGAGCAGCGCGAAGTTGCCAAGCGCGAGGCCGAGCGCCGCGAACAAGAAAAAATGTCCATCCTCTCCGCTGCCGAGGCGGCACGGCGCAAAGCCGAGGAAGAGGCCCGCATCGCGGCCGAAGCTGCCCGCGCCCAGGCCGAGGCCGCCCGCGCACAAGCGGAAATCGAAGCCAAGGCGATGACCGAGGCCGTCACCGCCCCGCAGCACCCCGCCGATGAAACCGCCGATGCCGCGCGTGACGCGCGCGAAGCGCCGTCCGGCACCAGCACGGCGGATGATCATCTGGTCACCAGCGAACTGGTCGATAACGTCGCACCTCTGCAACCGGCGAATCGGGTGCCCCCCGCTGCGCCGCCGCAAGCCCGCGCCCATGCTGAGCGCAATAATTTCAATCGCGCCAACGGCGATCGCTCAGGACCGTCAGATCGCAACGCCCCCGCCCGCCCGGCACCCGGTCGTGACGCGGGTCGTGACGCGGGGCGTCCGGCGCCGCGCCGCGATGGGGCTGCCCCGGGCAATAACGGGCCGAATAACGGTCCTGCCCGCCGCCCCGCCGCACCGGGTAACACGCCGGTGCCCTCCGAAACTTTGCGGCTCAAGCCGGGCCGTCCCGGTGGGCGCGATGATGATGATGAATCGCCCCGCGTTGCCCGCCGTCCCGGCGGCGGCGCAACACCGGTGCGCAAACCCGTAGCACCGGTTGCCAAAAAACTCCCCGATAACCGCCGTGGTGGCCGGATCGATGTGCAAGCCGCGTTGGAAGGCGAGGATGAGCGCGTCCGCTCGCTCGCCTCAGTGCGCCGTCAGCGCGAGCGTGAGCGTCGGCAAGCCGAACTCGAAATGCTGCGCTCGGATCAGGTGCGCGTGGTGCGCGATGTCACCCTGCCCGACAATATCACCGTGCAAGAGCTCGCCAGCCGCATGGCGGCGCGCGTGCCTGATGTGGTGAAAGCGCTGATGAAACTGGGTGTGATGGCCGCCGCCACCCAATCGATCGATGCGGATACCGCCGAATTGGTGGTGAATGAGTTTGGCCATCGTGCGCGCCGGGTCTCGGAAAATGATGTGGAAATCGGCCTCGCCGGCGAGACCGATCGCGATGAGGACAGGCAGCCCCGCCCGCCAGTGGTCACGGTGATGGGCCATGTCGATCACGGCAAAACCAGCCTGCTCGATGCGCTGCGCGCCAGCTCCGTCGCGGCCAGCGAGGCGGGCGGCATCACCCAGCATATCGGTGCCTATCAAGTTACGCTGCCCGATGGCGGGCGCATCACCTATATCGACACGCCGGGCCATGAGGCCTTCACCGCCATGCGCGCCCGTGGCGCCAGCGTCACCGATATCGTGATCCTGGTGGTCGCGGCGGATGACGGGGTGATGCCGCAAACCATCGAGGCGATTAAACACGCCAAAGCCTCCGGCGCGCCGATCATCGTCGCGATCAACAAAATCGATAAGCATGATGCCAACCCTGAGCGGGTGCGCAACGAATTGCTCCAGCACGAGATCGTGGTGGAAAGCATGGGCGGTGAAACCCAGGATGTCGAAGTCTCTGCTCTCAAGCGCACCGGGTTGGACGCGTTGCAGGAAGCCATTTTGCTGCAAGCCGAAATTCTCGATCTGCGCGCCAACCCGGATCGTCCGGCTGAAGGCACCGTGATCGAGGCGCGGCTAGATCGTGGTCGTGGCCCGGTCGCGACCGTGCTCGTGCAAAAAGGCACGCTGCGCCAGGGCGATATTGTGGTGGCGGGCGGCGAGTCGGGCCGTGTCCGCGCCATGCTCGATGATCGGGGCCGCACCATCGCGGAGGCTGGGCCGTCAATGCCGGTCGAAGTGCTGGGCATGTCCGGCGTACCCTCGGCTGGTGAGCTGATCGTGGTGGTCGAGAATGAAAGCCGGGCGCGTGAAATCGCCGAATTCCGCCAGCGCCGTGAGCGCGACCGGAGTGCCGCCGCCAGCGGTGCCGCCCGTGGCACGCTCGATCAAATGCTGGCGCGAATTCAGGCCGGCGCGCAAAAAGAAGTCGCCGTGGTGATCAAGGCGGATGTGCAAGGCAGCGCCGAAGCAATCCAGGCCGTCGTGGAAAAACTCGGCAATGAGGAGGTGCGCGCTCGCGTGCTGCTCTCCGGCGTCGGGCAGATCACCGAGAGCGACATCCAGCTCGCCCGCGCCTCCGAGGCGCTGGTCATCGGCTTTAACGTCCGCGCCAATGCCCAAGCAAGGCAACTCGCCACCCGCGATGGCGTCGATGTGCGCTATTATTCGATCATCTATGAGGTCGCGGACGATATCGAAAAGCTGGTCAAGGGCAAGCTCGCGCCGGTGCATCGCGAGAAATTCCTCGGCTATGCCGAAATCCGCCAAGTGTTCAACATCACCAAAGTCGGCAAGGTCGCGGGCTGCTATATCACCGAAGGCCTGGTCAAGCGCGGGGCCGGCGTCCGCTTGCTGCGCGATGGGGTGGTGATCCATCAGGGCGAATTGTCGCAACTCAAGCGTTTCAAGGACGATGTCAAAGAGGTCGCACGCGGCTATGAATGCGGCCTGTCCTTCGCTGGTTTCAACGATTTGCGGGAAGGCGATGTCGTCGAATGCTACGAAACCGAAATCGTTCCGGCGTAGCCGCCGGCGAGCCCAGCCAACGCCAGCGGCGGGTGGCGGAAGAAATCCGCCACCGGCTCGCGGATATTCTGATCCGCACCGAATTTCGCGATCCGGCGTTAGTGGGCGCGCAGATCACGGTCGCCGAAGTGCGAATGAGCCCGGATTTGAAACACGCCACCGTGTTCGCCTCGCTGCTCGGCGGCGGTGACATCACCCCATTATTGCCCGCCCTCAAACGCGCAGGCCCATTTCTGCGCGGCGAAATTGGTCGTGGCCTGCGGCTGCGGGTCACGCCGGATTTGCATTTCCAGCCGGATGAAGCGCTGGATGAAGCAACCCGGATCAATCAATTGCTCAGCACCCCCCAGGTCCGCCGCGACCTTGATCCGTGACCGGCGGCACGCTGTATCTGCCGGACACGCCAGCAGGCATTGCCCGCGCCGCCCAGGCACTCCGCGCGGGCGAACTGGTCGCCTTCGCGACTGAAACCGTCTATGGGCTGGGCGCAGATGCGACCAACGCCACCGCCGTTGCGGGCATTTTCGCGGCCAAAGGGCGGCCTCGCTTTAATCCGCTGATTTGCCATTTTTCTAGCGCCAGCGCCGCTTTCGCGCATGCTGTGGCGGATCAGCGCGCCCGCATTTTGGCCGAGGCGTTCTGGCCCGGCCCGCTCACCTTGGTGCTGCCGCGCCACCCTGGCTCGCCCATCGCGAGCCTCGCCGCCGCCGGGTTGTCGTCACTCGCCGTGCGGGTGCCGTCCCACCCGATTGCGCAAGCCTTGCTCGCCGCCGTCGACCGTCCGGTCGCGGCACCTTCGGCCAACCGCTCCGGGCGGATCAGCCCCACCCGCCCCGAGCATGTGCGCGCGGAGCTTGATGGCCGCATCGCCGCCTTGCTGCAATCCGGCCCCAGCATGGTCGGGTTGGAATCCACCGTGCTTGATCTCACCGGCCCTGCGCGCCTGCTGCGCCCCGGCGCCATTTCCCGCGCCGCGATTGAAAGCCATATCGGCCCCCTCAGCGATAATCTTGGAGCGGACGGGGGCGAACAAATCCTGCGCAGCCCCGGCCTGCTGGCCTCGCACTACGCGCCCACCTTGCCCATGCGCCTCGACGCCCGCAGCGTCGCACCGCACGAAGCTTTGCTCGGTTTCGGCGCGATTTTGCCGGACGCGGCCCTCGCCTATAATTTATCCGAACGCGGCGATTTGCTCGAAGCCGCCGCCAATTTGTTCGATCATCTCCGCCGCCTGGATAACGAGGCAACCCGCCAAGCCCTCACTGCCATCGCAGTAAGCCCGATCCCCGACCATGATATCGGCCTCGCCATCAATGACCGCCTAACCCGCGCCGCCGCCCCGCGCTGAAATCAGGATTCAACTCACGGCGAGGAATCGGAGGTGAAGGGGCTGATGATCTGGCCGACCATGGAAGGCGGCATCGCCTTATCGATGCCGTAGTCAGTGGGCCACTGTTTCGGCAAATGCAGCGTGCCAAAGATCAGATCGACCAAAGGCAGCATCGCCGCGTAGTTACGGTCACGCATCGCATCGTTGGTATGATGCCAGTGATGGAAAAAGGGCGTGGCGACAATGGATTCCAGAATGCCAAACCGCCAGCGCAAATTGGCATGAATGAAAAACCCCCAAATCGTGCCCAGCACGATCACAATTGCGGGCGTGCGAACCCCGCCGGCCAGCCCCAGCGCAAATAACGGCGCGAAGCCGCAGAGCCGCACAAACACAATATCAACCGGGTGGGCGCGGGTGTTGGAGAGAAAATCCAACTGCGCCGCACTATGGTGAATCGCGTGAAAGCGCCACAGAAAAGGAATTTGATGGGTCAGCCGGTGTCCCCAATAAAAGCCGATTTCGGCGACCAGAACCGACAAAGCAAGTGTGGCCCAGAAGGGAAGCGACTTGATCGCGTGAGCCAACGCAATCGGCTCGGCCTGATGCACCGCCGCCCCGATGATCGCGAGCGGAACAGCCAGCAGCGCGCCGGTGAGGAAGGAATTGATCGCGTAATAGCCCAAATCAACGGCAAATTGTTTGCGAAAAATCGGCTGCCGTTCAATCGCCGCAACCCGCTCAAGTGGCACAAAAATCACCACAAGCAATAACAGCCAAACGGCCAGCCTCAAAACTTCAATGAAAAAATCATGCATTCAACGGGTTCAACCACAAGACCAAACGGTCGTCCAGGCACTAAACCTGAACGACCGGCGCCTGATCAGACTTTGGTAACCGGCTGCTTCTTCGCAGCGCGGCGGCGGCGCAGAACCAGGCCAAGGCCCACCAAGCCACCACCCAGCAACGCCAAGGATGACGGCTCAGGCACGGCGACCTGCTGCATCGAAATATTGGTCAGCAGCGACATTGGCGGCAACCCGGTCGGCGAACCAACCGCCAAGAACGACAAGGCTTCGGAGGTGCTGGTCGCGATGAAACTCATCGTCGCGGCTTCCCAACCGGTGAAGCCCTTGCTGGCATTGCTCAACACAGCGGTGCTCTGCTGAGAGCTGCCGAGGCTGACCAGCAACGAATCGGTCGTCGCACCCGTCCGGCTTGCCATTTGCGCGCCGGCCCAATCAAAGCTGATCTGATAGGTGCTGCCGACCGTAAGGCCGTTGATCACCTGGCTGATCGAGCTTTGCACGCCGGATGTCGTGTCACCATCGAGGCCAACAAACGTGCCGGGGCCGGTCGGCGGCGCGCTGACGTTCCAGATATATTCCTTGGTGGTACCACTATATTGCCCGTAAGCGTTATCGCTCATCGCGGCACTTGCCGACGGATACCAGATTTCATAGCCGTTATTACCGGTCCAGCCGGTCACGAACTGCTGGTCGGGAACCGTCGCACTTTTGCCGAACTGCGCGCTGACACTGACGCCATCAGCGACCGAGGAGAAGTTGCCATTGGTCACCAGATTGCTGGGCGGGGCGGCGTGGGCAACGCCAGCACCGACCATCAGCGCGCCGACGGCACAGGCGGCGAGGATCGTTGTTTTAAGAGACATCAGGATAATCCTTTGTTGAAGAATAAAAAACGTAGCCTCGGTATGTAAGCAGATATCGTGCCAAACTATCACTTGCCAATAAAATCAGATGCTTATGAGAATTTTAACCGATCCCAAAACGCCCACTGTAAAATTTTCCGACAGATTTTCCGCTGATCACTCACCGCCGCGCGGCCTGATACCGTGCCAGCACCGCCTCGAAAATCGCGGATTGGCCAAGGCTGATGCTGCGCCAATCATGGCGCGCCGCAAAAGCAAGCGTCGCCGCCCGATCAGGGTGTGCCGCCCAAAGCTGCCGCATCGCTTGGGCCAATGCTTCGGGCGTGTTCTCCGCCGCGACCAGTCCCGCCGCGGCTTCGCGCACCACTTCGGCGTTGCCCGGCGCGGGTGATGCCACGACAGGCGTGCCGCAGGCCATCGATTCCAGCAGCACATTGGCCCATCCCTCGCGGCTCGAGGCCAGCACCAACATGTCCGCCCCGGCATAAAACCGGGCCAATTCCTCTTGCCGGATCGAGCCGATGAAGCGCACCTGTGCGGCAAGCCCCAGCGATGCCGCCAAGCCGCGCAGCCGCGCCTCCTCCGGCCCGCTGCCGATAATCAACAGATCAACGTCATTCACACCGCCATCCCGCAGCACGCCCAGCGCCCGGATTACCCGATCATGCCCCTTGCGCGGGATCAAATGCCCCACCGAGAGCACATAGCGCCGCGCCTGACCCACAGCACCGCGCGCCGCCTCCGGATCGATCGGCATGAACCGCGCCAAATCAACGCCATTGCGCAGCACCGTCACCTGCCCCGGCGCAGCGCCCAATGTGCCGAGTCCCTCAGCCAGCGCCGCACTCACCGCAATCACATGGTCCGCCTGCTTGATCGCTGCGCGGATTTGGCGTGCCGGCCCCGGTTCTTGCGGCCAGGCCGTCACATCCGAGCCTCGCGCCGTCATCACCAATGGCAAATTGAAATGCGCGGCCAGGCGGGCCGCCGCCACCCCGTCCGGATATAAATAATGCGCATCGATCAGGTCGGGATAAAATCCATCGGCATGCAATTGTTCCAGGCCGCGCCGCATCGCCCGATATAATAACGCCGGTGTCAGCGCATGGCTCACCCCCGGCACCACCAGGTAGCGTGGGTGCAAAACATCAAGCGCAAAACGCGTCTCGCGCGGCGCCACCCGGCCCCATTGGCCAAACCGCCCGAACCGCGCGCTGCGCGATGGGAAATACGGCGTCGGCGCAATCACCCGCCCGTCGCACCCGGTATCTGCGCATAAATGGCGCAGCCGCGTTTCAACGAATATGCCATGTGATGGAAATTCGCCATTCGGATAAAGTGTCGATACCGTAACAATGCGCATCAGGACCGCTTGCGCGCCTGGGTGCGTCGTTGACGCCAGCGCGCCCCGCTGGCCGTTGGCGTTTCGCCCCCCGGTTCCGGTGCATGATCGACATAATCAAACGGCGTCGGGCGCGGCGGCTTGGCTGCGTTTTTCTCCGTCGGCTCGGCAAAACTCCAGAATCCGAGCCAGAGCACAGCCGCCAACTCCAGCAAGAAAAAAATCGCGGTCATAACGATGCCGCCCGGCGCATCCGCCATCCTTGTGCCTGCGGCGCGCTCGCCACCCGGCTGGTCTGCGTCGCGGCATGGCGCAGTAGCACCAACGCCGAGGAGACAACAATCAGCAGCATGAAATAATAATCATAATAGGCGAGGGACAGGAACGAACCGCCAACCATAAAGGCAATGATGGAGACTTCCGCCATCCGTCCAAAATCCCCAAGCCACGCCAAGGACGGATTGCGCTTGGCACGCCGCGCAATGGCGCGCGCCATCAATAAACCATTCACATTGAGCGCGATCCAAATAAACAAGGCGGGGAAACCCTGATCGCCCAGCACTTCAAACCAGATACTATGCGTGGCGCGTTGATGATCCATCGGAAAATACCGATGGATCACATCCGGGATCGCGGTGGACTGAAATCCGCCGCCGGTCAGCGGATTATGCGCGGCAATCCCGAACGCGTCGCGCCATACGGTGAGCCGATCATTCGCCGAGTTTGAATGATGGAAATGCACAATCGTGAACATCCGCGCCTGCCAATCCGGCGGCATGAACCCAATGGCGGCCACCAAGACAATGCCAATCAGCACCGCACTGATCGCCCGGTTTTTGCCATTCCACCAAAACCGTATCCCCATCGCCGCCAGCGCGATCAAACCACCGCGCGAGTAGGTCGCCACCACCGCGAATAATGTTAGCACCATCGCCGCCACCAAGCCGGTTCGCACAATTTTATGCAGCGAATGCATGCGCAAATAATTCATCAACGGCAGCGTCATCAATAACGCAACGGCGAGTTGGTTGTTATCACCAATGAAGGTATTCGCCGGTCCATACACATGGTCCTTGCCGGCGGTGAGGAGGGTAAAAATACCGCCTTTCACGCCGTAATATCCAATCGAAATCACCATCAGCCAAATAATCGCATGAAACCGCCTGCGGTTGGTAATCAAGGCCCCGGCCAGCAACGCAAAGGCCAGCGATTTCATCAGCTGCAGATAATCATGAAATTCAACTTGCGGCGGCACCAAAGCAAATAAACTGTTGATCGAAATCACACCCGCGAAGCTGAAAATCAGCGCTTGGGTGGATGTGATCGGGAATTGCTTGGGCTCGCGCCGCACCGCGCAACCAATGATCGTCGCTAACGCCGCCATTAACGCCCAAGGCAATTGAGCGCCGATCCCGTACAGCTCCTGCTGCGGGTTCATGAACGAGATCCAGTCAAACGCCAGCACGCCCACCATGGGTCGCGCCACCGCCATCCCAAGCAGGATCATGATCGCCGAGAGCAGAACCAGCAGATGCAGCATAAGCCGATTTAGCCCGGATGCTGCAATTTGGTTAACAGCGCTTCAGCCTGCGGTTGATCAGCGAACCGATGGCTCCCGGCTTTTGCTTTTGGCCCCACAATCGGCTCAAGGATCGTGATGGCCTGCGCCGTCGCGCCCGATTGTGCGAGCGCCACCGCGTCGTGATAGGCGATCGATGGATTAGCCGGATCGCCCGCATGGGCGGCGTTCAACAAGGTCAGCGCTTGCGCCGGCGGCGCCTTGCCGTGATCCTGGCGGAGCAAAATCCACCCCAGCGTATCCGCCGTTTGCGGCAGTGGCGATCCGAAATAAGCCCGCTGGGCCAACGCCACCGCATCCGCCTTACCTTGCTTGCCCTCGATCCATGCAAGGTTATCCAACGCCACTGTATCCTGCGGCGCTAAGTGCAGCGAATGGCGATAAGCCTGTGCCGCCGCTGTCAGATGCCCTTGATCGATCGCGAGCGAGCCATTCATGTCGCTCAGGGCAACATCGTTGGGAAATTGCCCGACGGCGGATTTGAGCATCGCGAGCGCTGCCGGATGTTGCCCGGCCTGCAGATCGGCCCGGATCGCATTCAGCGCCAGCGTCGGCGAGGGGGTTTTCGTATACGCCTTGGTGAACGCCGTCGCAGAGGCTTGCCATTGATGCTGCTGTTCATCGAGCAGCCCTTCCAACAAAGCGGCCTGCGGCTGATGGCTTGGATCGGCGCTCAATTGCGCGATTTGTTGCTGCGCCCCGGACGGACCTTGCTGCAGCTGGGCCAAGCCAACACGCGCCTCCATCAACGCCAATTGGTGCGGATCGCGCTGCAATCCGGCTTTGATCACCGCCACCGCCGCGCGCGGATGTTTGCGCGCGACATCGATATGCGCCAGCGCCAAGCGGCCCGCGACATCATCCGGATGGGCGGCCAGCACCGCTTGCAGGCTGAGTGCGGCTGAATCCAAATGACCCTGCGCCACCGCCAGCATTGCCCGTTGCAGCAAAACCGCCGGATCTGCACGCACGCTCGGCGATACCGTAGCAAGCAGGCCGGATGCGGCCTGGAATTGCTTCGCCGCGCGTTGCTGCTGCAAAATCGCCGCGACGAACTGCGCGTTATCCGGCGCATGACGATGCGCCCGCTCCAACGTCGCGAGTGCGGCGGCTTGTTGCCCCGTGGCCCGCTGCAAACCAACCAAGGCCAGGATGATGCGCGGCTGCGCCGGGTGCAGCGCCGCCAGCTTGGTGAGCCGATCAAGTGCGGCTGACTGGTTCTGCTCCAATAAGTCGATGCGCGCGAGCCCGAGTTGCGCCTGCACCGATTTGGGATTGGCCTTCAACAGCCGCTCAAACGCGGCCTGCGCCGTCGGCAAATCCCCATGCAGGATCGCCAGTTGCGCCTGCAAGGGCGCCGCCGCCGTGGGGCCACCCAGCGTGTCTAGTCGCGCGATGGCTTTGGTCGCACCAGGAATATCATCGGCGAACAATGCCGCCACCGCCAAATGATGTTCGGCATCCACCTGCATCGCAGTCGCATGCGGCGGTACCAGTTGCATTGTTGTTTGGAAATCCTGTTCGGCTTTCGCAAACGCACCGCTTTGCATATCCAAAAGACCCAAGCGCCGCCACGCCGCAACATCATGCGGATCGAGCTTCAACGCCTGATTGACCGCCGTGCGCGCCTGCGCCCAATGCTGCTCGTGAAAATCAACCGCTGCGCGCAAATCCAATCCTTGCGCATTCAGCGGCCCCGCCTTGGCCGCGTGATCGAGCGCGGTTTGGGCGAGTTGGTAATGGCCCGTCTGCACCGCCAGCAGCGCCACCAGCATTTGCGCACCCACATTCCCCGGCGTCTGAGCGGCAAAGCTCTGCGCCGCCGTCAAGGCGGTGGCAGGCTGACCCAACGCTTCATCGGTTTCCGCTTGCAAATAGAGAATGCCCGGAACCTGTTTCGCCGCGCCGCCAATACGCTGCAAAATGACATGCGCGTGATGCCAATGATGTGAATCAACATCGATTGTCGCCTGCAAATACGCCGCACCCACCGAGTGCGGCACAAATTTTAGTACCTCGGTGAGTTGCGCCTGTGCGGCCGGAATTTGCCCTGCCGATGATAAAGCCTGAACCAGCAGCAACATGGTTTTGATATCGGCCGGGTCTTTCTGCTTCGCCTGCTGCAATAGCGTTACTGCGTCCGCCGGCTTGCCTTCGGTCAGATCAAGCTGCGCCTGGCGCCGCAGCAAGCGCGGCGCGCCGGGGGCGAGCTTCGCCGCCTGCGCCAAACCGGCTTGCACCTGCGCCAGATCATGAGTGGCAAACGCCAGATCGATTTGCGCGTAATACACCGCCGGCGCATCCGGCGCGAATGTCGCCGCCTGCTGCAAATCCGCCTTGGCACGATCAAACCGCGATAGTACCAAGTTCGCGCGCGCCCGTGCGACGGCAATCACCGCCCCCTTCGCGCCGGTTGCCGTGCCAATCGGGTAATCATGCAACAATGCAACCGAGCGTCCTTGCGCAATATAGCAGCGCAAGAGCAAAGCAAGACTGCGATCCGGCTCAAACTTTGCCGCTAACGCCTTGCGCGCCTCGCGTTCCGCCGCGACCGGATCGCCAAGCTGAAACAGCACGTCGCCGAGCAGCGCGTGCGCCGCGCCATCATTGGGATGTTGATGGACCGTGTTGAGCAAATCCAAGCGCGCATCAAGCAACTTGCCCTGCGCCAAAGCGGTCGCTGCCCGCTGATAGGATGCGGGCTGACCCGCCCACGCCGCCGGCGCCGTGGCGATCAGCCCGCCCGCGATCATAACGGCAATCACCGAACATACCCGTCGCCGTGCCGCTGCTGTCTTGCTCATGCCCTGTTTCCTTGCCATGCGAACGCTCCCCTCAAATTTGAACATTGCCATGCCGGATCACGCTTGATCCAGCTCGTCGCCATCAGTGACATCCTCTGCGAGGCTGTCGTCACGGTCTGCCTTGACGGCATCGTTCAAGCCAAGGCCGCTAATCAGCCCATAAAGTGTCGGGCGGCTCACCCCAAGCAATTTCGCCGCGGCCACGATCGAGCCATCCACCCGCGCCAACGCCATCTGGATCGCGGCACGGTCCGCCTCGCGCCGGGCGGTGCGCAAATCATGCACCGGCAACGGGGCCGCGTCCGCCAAGTCCAAATCCCGCGCCTCGATCTTGGCATGATCCGCCATAATGGCGGCCCGGCGCACCCGGTTTTCCAATTCCCGCACATTCCCCGGCCATGAATGGTGCGCCAACGCGGCGAGAGCGGATTCCGCGAAGGTCAGTCCTGGCCGATTTTGCTCGCGCGCGAACCGGTTGAGAAAATAACGCCCCAGCAAAATCGCATCGGCCTGACGATCGCGCAAGGGCGGAATTTTGACAGTCACAATATTGAGCCGGAACAGTAAATCGAGCCGGAACCGGCCGGTTTCGACCAATTGATCCAAATTCTGATGGGTTGCCGAGACAATCCGCGCATCAACCTGGATCGGCTTGCGGCCCCCAACGCGCTCAATCACGCTCTCCTGCAGAAACCGCAGCAGCTTGACCTGCAACCCCAGCGGCAAATCCCCGATTTCATCCAAAAATAATGTGCCGCCCTGCGCCAACTCAATCCGGCCCGGCGTCTGCTTGATCGCGCCGGTAAACGCGCCTTTTTCATGGCCAAACAGTTCGGACTCAAGCAGCGGCTCAGGGATGGCACCGCAATTGATCGCAACGAAGGGCGCTTTCGCACGCGGGCTCAGCTCATGCAGCGATTGCGCGAGAATTTCTTTCCCCGTGCCGCTCTCGCCCAGCAACAATACCGGCGCGGTCGAAGGCGCAAGTTTTTCAATCGTGCGGCAAATTTTCAGCATCGATTCCGAGCCGGTAATCACCCGTGGCAACGGGCTCGGGCTGCCAATCGCATTGAGGCGGCGATTTTCCTGCTCCAACGCAGCAAGCTGGAACACCCGATCGACAATGATGCGCAAAATTTCGATATCAACCGGCTTTTCAAAGAAATCATACGCCCCCCGGCCAATCGCCAGCAAGGCATTCTCCCGCTTGCCATTGCCCGTCGCAACGATCACCTTGATCCCCGGCACCTCGCGCACCAGCGCGTCCAGGATCGCCAATCCCTCGGTAATCCCGTCCGGGTCGGGCGGCAAACCCAAATCAATGATCGCCACTTGCGGCTGCTCACGGCGCGCAATCTCAACCGCTCCGGCCCGATTTCCCGCCAGCAACACGGTGCGACCCGGAAACGCCCACCGATATTGTCGGCACAAGCCCGGATCATCCTCGACGATCAGCAGGCTCGCCTCCGCCGCGTCCTGATCAGTCATGACGCCCCTCACCATGATGTCCCGGCGCAACCATAGGTGCTGGCGCCACCGTCGGCAAACGAATCGTTATCGTCGTGCCCACGGCCTCATCGCTGACCACGTCCAAACTGCCGCCCGCCTGCACCACCAGCTCGCGGGTCTGGAACGCACCCAGCCCAAACCCGGCCTGCTTGGTCGAGGAAAACGGCTTAAATAATTGCTCACGAATAAAATGGGCACTCATACCGCAACCACGATCAATAATGCGGATTGTCACCCACCCCGCCTCATGCGCCAGCGCAACCGTCACCACCTGCCCAGCCGCGCTCGCGTCACGGGCATTATCGAGTAAATGATTAATCATCATGTCGAAAACCAGGGGATCGATCAAAATCATCGATTCTCCCGGCGTTTCCTCCAGCGTCACCAAGTCTCGCCGCGCCAGCAACGTGCGGAGCTGCGCGCCCACATCAAGGCGCGCGGTGCTTTCCGCCCCCCCTTGGTCCAACCGGCGGATCATCGCGCGAATTTTTTCCACCGAATCGCTGACGGTCGCGATCAAATCAGCCTGAAACGCCGGGTCTGCCATATGGCGCTGCGCGTTATCGATCAGGAGTGCCAGTTGGTTCGCCACATTCTTGATGTCATGCGCCACGAAGGCAAAACGCTTGCCGGTCGCCTCAAACTTGCGCGCCACCGCCAGCGCTTCGGCGGCCCGCCGCTCCGCCATCACCAGAGAAATCTCACCGGCAACCACGCTTAATAACGCCACCATCTCCCGGTGCAGCTTCTGCGCCGCACGCGGGCGGCTGAGCACCACCACCCCCAGCGGCCCGGCGGCAAACGGATCAGGCAACGCCACCGCCAGCCAAAACGGCGCCAACGGCCCATCGGGCGCCAACTCGATCACCATGTTTTGAACAATCTCAGCAAAGAGCGGCGCATCGGTGGCTAGGCCTGGCAGTTCCAACGCCGTATTCCAACCCTCCGCATAGCGCAGGCACGCATGCTCCCGATCATGG
Organism: Acidiphilium sp. MT5; assembly: GCF_054767495.1. Classification (NCBI taxonomy): domain Bacteria; kingdom Pseudomonadati; phylum Pseudomonadota; class Alphaproteobacteria; order Acetobacterales; family Acidocellaceae; genus Acidiphilium; species Acidiphilium sp. MT5. Next base: position 39,049 of record NZ_BAABMR010000004.1, on the reverse strand, counting down.
AGCAGGAGAATTCCGGTGGGCGAATCGGCTGTATCCGCCAAGGTCTTGATCGCCCGTTGCGCCACGCTCACCTCATGATCGGTCGATAATGTCGCAAGACAGCGCAACCATTCCTGCCGATAATCATAAGGTGCCGCACCAAAATGCCGGCTCAGCATCAGCATCAACCGCGATCGTGCCGAGCCTGAGCTTGCAACAATGCCCAGCGCGAGCAATCCGGCAAACATCACCGCCCATTCAACCGCCGCACCCATCCCCGCGCCGTAATCATGCAATAACGTGCCGATCACGCCGAGCACCACCATGAACGAGCCGCCTAAAATCAAGCTCGCTGAATAGAACGCGGCGTCTTTGGAGAGTTGCAACCGGCGTGGTCGCCAGCGGATCGCGCGCATCGCCCCCACGGCAAAAATCGGCAACACCATGAGCAGAAAAGCGAGCCGCGCATCAATCAACGAAGCGGCAAAATGATGCCGCAACACCACACTGCCATAGAGCAGCAAGCTCACCAGCGCCAACCCGCCGGTCGCAACGGCGGGCAGGCTGATATGCCATAAAATCTCGCGCTCGGCATTGCGCATGATATTTTCCAAAAGCACCAGAACAATCAGCGCAAAGACCAAATTCCCATCGACGGTCAAAGCAACCGCAACCGCCGGGTCAATCACCCCCATCACCAGCAAGGCCGCGAATATCAAGATCAGCGCCGCCAGCAAATTTCGTTGCACCGATGGTAACCGACTGATCGAACGGCCCCGACACACCGCCTCCAGCGAGATCACCGCGATGGTCCAGCCCATTAAAGCCGCCATCCATGCGCTCGACATCACAATCGTATCGGCGGGCATATTCGCCGGCAGAAACGCCGCACTGGCACTTGAGGTGGCCGTCAAGCCCGCCGCAACCATCATCGGCAATCGCGTGCGCAGCCACAAAGTTTTGGACATGCGCGGAAAATGCGCACGGTCTGCGCGCGGCAGTCGGGCTAGGGCGATGAAAATAGCCAGAGCGCCATACGCAACGCCGAGCGCCAGACTAACGGCCTGGAACGCCGTATTGGTCACGCCGGCTTAAAAACCGTCACCGTGCGCCCTTGCCGAACAGAACAACGGCAACCGTCTCAACCACAATCCGACCATCGAGCCGCAAGGACCGATTTTTCAGATATTCCATGTCATAAATATGCTTCACCCGCGCATCATCGATGGAAGCACCATAGGAATAGCGAACCTGCGCCAACCCGGTAATCCCCGGCTTTACGGTATGGCGCAAATTATAATCTGGGATCGCGTCCTGCAGGATTTCGACAAATTCCGGCCGCTCCGGGCGCGGCCCGACCACGCTCATATCGCCGCGTAAAACGTCCAAAAATTGAGGCAGTTCATCAATCCGGAATTTGCGCAGCAAGCACCCAACCTGGGTAATCCGGCAATCGCCAGTCGAGGCCCAAACCGCGACACCCGCTTTCTCAGCGTCTTGCCGCATGCTCCGGAATTTGGTGATCCGAAAATGGGCGCCGTTCAGCCCAACGCGAGTTTGCCGGTAGAATACCGGGCCTTCGCTATCAAGCTTGATCGCCACGGCAGCCGCTGCCATCAACGGCGCAACCGCAATCAACATGAAAACGCTAAACAAAATATCAAAAACTCGGCGAATTTTATCACTGAAATCACCCGCTTGCTGGGCGTTGCCCAATGGGGCGGATGCCGAAATCGTGCTCATCTCAAATGCGTCAAAAGCCGCCGATCGCGCCCGACGATTAAACAATGACAATTCCTGCATTTGAGCAGCATCTCGATTGGGATTGGACATATCGTCTTGCCTCGATCAGAATTTGAGATGGGTATGCATTCAGAAAGTTAACGACCGGTGAATATCGTCCGACCGCGACGCAGTTAGTAACCGAAATTCTGCCAACCGTAAATCAGCCAGATCATTTAGTGTGACCTGAGTCACACTAAAAATAGTGAGCAATATCAGTATTTTACTAATAAACGAGCGAATCTTGATCAAGTATATCAAAAATTTGAACGAAAATAATCTAAAACGTCACATTCACGTGATTAAATTTATACTTTGAATAAAATAAATTTTACAATTTGACATTACTTAGTCAATTTTGAGATCATTAAATTGAATTTAGGCATTTTTTACAGGGATCGATGTCCAATTCGGAGCGTGTTCCACGCATTGGCACCATCATCGCGTCCGCCGCCCCCTTCACAGCGCCCCGCTTTCTTGATAGCGAGCCGCCCGTCAGCCCAATCAACAGAAAAGCGCGATAATGTCGCTATGATGTTTTTTTGGACGGGCATTAAGCTGTTGACTTTAGGCCGCCGAGGCTATCTCATTCATCGGTCGTGATGAGCCGACAATAACCGGCTTGCAGTCGCGGCGCCCAGCATATTTTCGAACGGCCAGCAAAACGCGGATTGTTTTATTTTTTCAGCAGGTTCCTCAAACCCCAGGAGAGAAACGGTTTATGCAGCTTCATCGCAATAATCGGATTTTGAACCGCAACACCGCACTCTCCCTGGTGCTCCTGTCCGCCATCAGTGTCGGGCTAACCAATTGCGCACCGCCCGCGCCGCCCAAATTTGCCGCCGTCGCAGCGCCTAATCCCACCTACCGGATCGGCCCAGGCGATGTGCTCGGCGTTTTCGTCTATGGCTCGCCCGATCTCTCCGAAGCCGCCGTGCCGGTCCGCCCCGATGGCCGTTTTTCGATCCCGCTGGTGCAAAACATCAATGCAGCGGGCAAAACCCCCCAACAATTGCAAAATGAAATCGCCCAACGCCTCAAGCAATATGTGAAAAATCCGAATGTCACTGTCATCGTCAAAAGCTTTCATGGCGCGCTGGGCAGCGATATTCGCGTGATCGGCGCCGGCAAGCCCCGCGCCATTCCCTATGTCAATGGCATGACGGTGCTTGATCTGATGACCGAAATCGGTGGCGTGCCGCAATTTGGCGCGGCCAATAGCGCATTCATCATCCGCCGCACCGATGGGCATGATACCAAAATTCCCCTCGCCCTTGGTGCGTTGTTGAATGATGGCGATTTGCAGCAAAATATCCGGCTGCAACCCGGCGATATCGTCGTCATTCCGCGCAGCCTGTTCTGACCGCTCCATGGAACCGCTGATCAACACCGCCCAACGTTTGCTCGCGGCGGCGTGGCGCAAACGCCTCTATGTACTTGCCACCAGCTGGGCCGTTTGCCTGCTCGGCTGGACGGTGGTGATGCTGTTGCCGCCCAATTACGAGGCGAGTGCGCAGCTCTATGTCGCGGCGGACCCGGTGCTCACCCCGTTGCTGCGCGGCATCGCGATCAACGGCAATTCCGAGCAGGAATTCAACCTGTTGCGCGAAACCCTGCTCAGCACGCCCAATCTGCAACAATTGATCGAGCGTGAAGGTCTGCGCGCCGAAGGCCCCGGCGCGCGTGAGGCGCTTATTCGCTCCCTGAAGTCGCGGGTGACGGTGGTGCCGCAAAGCCGCAATCTGTTCACGATCCGCTTCGTCGGGCATGATCCGCACCGCGCCTATAACATTATCGAAGGGTTGGTGAGTATCTATGTCGAGCGCGCCACCGTCCATAACCAAGGCGATATCGATAACGCGGGCAAGTTTCTGCAATCGCAAATCACCTATTTTCACGACCAACTGAAAACGCTCGAAGCGCGCCGCGCCGCGTTCCAAGCCAAATATCTCGACCTGCTGCCCGGCATTAATGGCGTCTCCGCTGTGCAATCCGCCAGCCAAAATGTGCATAAACTCGAAACCACCCTGCAAGATGCCAAGGCCGAACAAGGTTTGTTGACCGAGGAATTGGCCAAAACCAAGCCGCTCCTGTCCTCCGGGCAAACCGCCGCCGGCAATCCCGCCCTCGCCGCCGCCCTCGCGAACCTCGCCCGGCTGCGCCAGAAATACACCAACGATTATCCCGGCGTGCAAGCCGCCGAGCGCGAAGTCCAAACGCTGGAACACGCACCGAGCAGCGGCGGCACCTCATCCTACAGCCTGCCGGTCGCCAATCCGGTCTATGAGGCGTTGCATCTGAAGCTGTTGCAAACCCAAACCGCCATCCTCACCCTCACCCGCGAGCTCGCCCGCGCCCGCGTCGAGCGCACCAAGCTCAACGCGCTCGCCCGCTCGCAGCCCGGTATCGAGGCGCAATTCATCAACCTCAATCGCAATTACGGCGTGCTGCAAAAGGAATATCAAGACCTGATCAGCCGGCGTGAAGCCATGCGCATCGGCGCCGCCGCGAATATCGATGCCAATCAGGTGCAATTGCAGGTCATCAACCCGCCGGTGCAGCCGCGCCTGCCCATCGGCCCGAACCGGCGCTTGCTGTTAATCGCGGTGCTGATCCTCGGCATCGGTGCGGGTCTTGGCATCGGCGTCGTGCTCGGCGAACTTGAAGGCCGGGTCCAGTCCGAAGCCGATTTGCGAAGCTTCGGCCTGCCGATCATCGGCCATATCTCGGATCTCGCGCCCGCCCCCAGCGCCACCGCCCCGGTCATGCAACTTGGCATCGCCGGCGGATTGCTGCTGAGCGTCTTTGGCGCGCTATTCATCGCGACCTTCATGATTGGAAATTTGGGATGAGCCGCAATGACCGTCCCGCCAGCATCAAGCCCGGCCTGGTCGAGCGCCTCGCCGCCGGCCTCGACGCGCAGGGCCTGCCGACCCTCGATGCGGCGAACCAACGCTCGCCCGCAGCGCCAACGCTGACGCCAACGCCAACGCCAACGCCAGGGCCAACGCCAACGCCGATACCAACACCCCTATCGGCACCAGCCTTCGGCCCGGTCCATCCGTCAGCCGCACCGCGCACCAGCTTAGCCCCGCATCGCCTGTCTCACGAATTGCTGGAGGAAAATGGCATGGTCTCCCTGCGCCGCCGCAGCCGGGTTGGCGAAGAATTCCGCATTGTTCGCCACCATGTGCTCGAACATCTCAAACAACCCCCCGCCGATAACGACCCCGCTCGCCACCATAATGTCGTGCTGGTCACCAGTGCGCGCGATGGCGAAGGCAAGAGCTTCGCCGCCCTCAATCTCGCGGGGTTGCTGGCCGAAGGCGGCACGCAGGATGTCGTGCTGGTCGATGCCGATATCGGCCACGCCTCGCTCACCGCCCATTTCAACCTCGCGGATGTGCCGGGCCTGCTCGAATTTGGTCAATCACCACGGCAACTCGCCCGCACCGTGCCGGTCGGCACCGCGCTCGACCGGCTGATTTTCATCCCCGTCGGCGGCACCGCCGATGCGCAGACGCGCGGCAAACTCGCCGCCGAACAGCCCATCCGCCATTTGATCGCCCAAGTCGCCAACAGCTACGATAACGCCATCATTGTGATCGATGCCCCGGCCTGCCTCACCAAGAGCGATCCCACAGAAATCTCCGCCATCGCCGGGCAAGTGATCCTGGTGGTCGAATCCGGCCAAACCCGCCGCGCCGATATCGAGCAATCGCTTGATCTGCTCGATTCCTGCCCGCAACTGAGCCTGTTACTAAACCGCGCGCCCGTGCGTCGGCGCGGCTTGTTCGCGGCCAGGGCCTAACCCGATGATCCGGGCCGCCTTGTTCAACCGCCGAACCCTGCGCATCGCCCTGCTGCTCGCCCCAGCCCTCGCCGCTGCTGAAGGGCGCGCCTTGGCCCAATCGGCCACTGACTCCTCGTCTTCATCCGCGTCCACGTCAGCATCCGCGGCGTCAGCGTCAGCAGACTCACTATTGCCGGATTCGGCACTCACCGGTGCGGCACCGTTCGGCTCCGCCGTTCGCCTCGGCGCTCTGCCTAGCCCGTTTGCGAGCGCGGCTGGCTTGAACAGCCCGCTCGCCACGCCAACCGGCCTGCAATTCACCCCTTCAATCGGGGTTTCCGAGGAAGCAATTATCGGTGGATTTCCAAAATATCTCGGCTTGAACAATGAATTCATCACCAGCCTCACGCCCGGCCTGCGCGTCGCAGGGTCAGCGCCGATCGGGCGGATCGAGCTCGATTACCAGCCGAGCTTTGAATTTTACGCGCATGAAAGTCAGGATTCGGGCATCAGCCAAGATTTGAATGGCAGCTTCAGCACCACCCTGATCCCCAACCGCCTGACCCTCAATGCCAGCGCCTATCTCACCCAGCAGGCCACTGCCGGCGGCTACGCGCCCGGCGGCTATCAGGCCATCGGCCCGCATCAGCGCACCACCACCCAAAGCTATCTGATCAGCCCGCGTTACCGGCAAAAATTCATCGGCCTCGGTTCGCTGGATGTCATTTATAGCGCCCAATACACCAGCCAAAATGGCAACCGCGCCGCTTTGTCCGGCGGCCAGCAGCCTTATTTCACGCCCAATGATGTGTTCTCGCAAACCGGCCGGGCACGCTTCACCACCGTGCCGCTGTACGCCAATATCGATGACCGCGTGTCACTCACCGCGACCCAATATATCGGCTCCGGCATTTTGAATAATTCCAGTGTTCTGCGGGGGCAAGACGAAATCCGCTACGCAATCCGCCCGCATGATCTGGTTTTCGTCTCCGGCGGCTATGAAGATTTGCGCTATCAGGGCCTGCCACCCACCCATATCGCCGATGCCACCTGGAGCGTGGGCGTGCAATTACATCCGCGCCCGCATGTCGATCTGGTGGTCTCGTATCGCCATCGCGATGGGTTCAACGCGCCTTATCTGCGCGCCACGCTACAACTCACGCCGCGCACCACCCTATCCGCCAACTATGCCGAAACACTCGCCACCCAGGCCCAAAGCGTCGCCGCCAATCTCGCAGGCGCCACCGTCAATTTCTCCGGCCAAGCCGTCGGCGGCGTTGGCCAAACCCCACTCCTGCTCACCAATAACAGCCTCAGCGTCCAATCGGGCCTGTTTCGCAATCATCAATTCTCCATCGCCACCACCACACGCTGGTCGCGTGACACGCTCTCGCTCAATCTGACGCGCAGCAATGAAACGCTGGTGGCCAATGCCCCCGGCACGCTGGGCTTTTCCCAGCATAGCCTGTCCGCGTCCGCGAATTTTTCCCACCAATTGACCCCGAACGCCTCAATCTCCACCTATTTTGATTATAGTTCCATCAACAACCCGGTTCTCGGCTCCCCCTCAAACACCGGCAATGTCCCGGTCTATGCCGGCGCCATCACCGGGCGCTATCGCACCGCGCACCAGCTCCAATTTTCACTCCAACTCGCCGTTACCAATACGTCATTTAATGGATTGACCGGTTCACAGGCCAGTGCGGGTAATGGTGTGCAAACCAGCATCACTTTCGGTGTGCAAAAGGTATTTTGAACCGTGGATCTGCTTCTCGATTACTTTAATTTGCGTGAAATGCCGTTCCGGCTCACCCCGGATGAGCGCTATTTCTTCGGCAGCGCCGAGCATAACCGCGCGGTCGCCCATCTGATGTTCGGCCTCGCGCAGGGCGATGGTTTCGTGGTGATCACCGGCGAAGTCGGTGCCGGCAAAACCACGCTGATGGAGCGCACCCTCGCGCGGATCAATCCCGGCACCTACCGTCCCGCCGTCATCACCACCACGGCGGTCGATGGCCGAACCTTGCTGCATCTGATCGGCGCGGAATTTGGCATTGGCCGCAGCACCGATCACGCCGATTTTCTGATGCGCATCCGCGAGCGCTGGCGCAGCGACCTCGCCGGTGGCCGCCGCCCCATCATCGTGATCGACGAAGCCCAAGCCTTATCAGTCCAAGCCCTCGAAAATCTGCGCCTGCTGTCCAACCTCGCGGATGGCTCAAAGCCGCTGGTGCAGGTGGTGCTGCTCGGTCAGCCCGAATTCCGCCGCACATTGGCCGGCCCCGATCTCGACCAGCTTCGCCAACGCGTCCTCGCCTCCTATCATCTAAACCCGCTCGCACCCGAGGAAGTCGGCCCTTACATCCTGCATCGGCTAGCCACCGGCGGCTGCACCCGCACCGACCTGTTCCAGCCGGACACGTTCGCGGTAATCCATCGCGCCACCAACGGCGTGCCGCGCCGGATCAACCGGCTCTGTGGCCGATTATTATTCAATGCCGCCATCGAGGGCGAAATGAACATCAGCGCCGCCACGGCGCGACGCATCGCCGAAGAGCTGGAGCGTGATCTCACCTCCGGCCTGCCCGATAGCAGCGCTGCCTCCTCCGCCGAGCGCGTCAACAGCCTGCTCAACATCCCGGACCGATATTAATGTCGATCCCCGGCGCCATGACCATCGACGTCGAGGATTATTTCCAGGTTCAGGCCTTCGCGGACGTGATCGACCGCGATCACTGGGAATCCTGGCCCCGCCGCGTCGAAGCCAATACCGCCTGGCTGCTCGATGCGCTGGCCGCGCGCAACCAACGCGCCACGTTTTTCACCCTCGGCTGGGTCGCTGATCGGCATAAATCGCTGATCCGGCGCATCGTCGAGGCCGGGCATGAGCTTGCCAGCCATGGCTATGGCCATCAACTCGTCGATCAAATCGGGCCGGACGCGTTTCGGGCCGATCTGCGGCGCGCCCGCGCGTCCTTGGAAGATGCCGGCGGCGTCGCGGTCATCGGCTACCGCGCCCCCACGTTTTCCATCGGCCCGCATGTGCCCTGGGCCTGGGAAATCCTGGAAGAAACCGGCCATCGCTACAGTTCCAGCCTGTTTCCAGTCCGCCATGATCTCTATGGCACGCCGGATGCCTCCCGCACGCCCTTCCAGCCCACCGGATTATCGCTGTGGGAAATTCCGCTGACCACAATCAAGGGTCTTGGCCGCAACTGGCCCTGCGCCGGGGGCGGCTATTTTCGCCTGCTCCCTTACGCCGCCTACCGCCAAGCCGTGCGGCATTTGCATCAAACCGAGCATAACCCAGCGATTTTCTACACCCACCCCTGGGAGCTGGACCCCGCGCAACCGCAAATTCCCCGCGCCCGCCTGACAGCGCGCTTTCGCCACCGGGTCAATCTGGCGCGCATGAAAACCCGCTTTTCCGCCCTCCTGACCGATTTCGCCTGGGACCGCATGGACCATATTTTCGCCGACCTGCTCAACTCCCCCGGCGCGCACTAACATGACCCTCACCTATCGCCGTGCCGAACCGGCCGATCAAGCCGCTTGGGACGAATTCGTCAACGCCCATCCCGAGGCGACATTTTTCCACCGCTTCGCCTGGGGTGAGGTTCTGGCCACCGGCTTTGGTCATCGCCCGCATTTCCTGCTCGCCGAACGCGACCGGCAAATTTGCGGTGTTCTGCCCTTGATGCAGGTGAAAACCCTGCTCTTCGGCCATTCACTGATCTCCTTGCCGTTCACCGTCTATGGCGGGCCACTCGCCGCCGACACCGAAACTCTGCACGGGCTGGCCGACGCCGCTATTGCCCTCCAGCGCACACTCGGCGCGCCGGTTTGCGAATTGCGCGCCCGCACCCCGCTCGATCTCGATCCGGCGCAATTCGCCGCCCCTGAGCCGCTCTATTTCACCTTCCGCAAAACTTTGCCCAGCACTGAAGAGGACGCCCTCAAAGCGATTCCGCGCAAGCAGCGCGCCGTCGTGCGCAAAGCCATCGAGCACGGCCTGACCAGTGAAATCGAACGCTCAATCGAGCCATTTTTCGCCCTCTATGCCGAGAGCGTTCATCATCTCGGCACGCCGGTGTTTTCGCGCCGCTATGTCCGCGCTTTGTTCCAGGGGTTTGGACAAGATGTTGAAGTCCTCACGGTGCGGCAGGTGGAAAAACCCCTTTGTGCTGTGCTGTCCTTCAAGTTTCGCGATGAAATCCTGCCCTATTACGCCGGCGGTGGCTTGGCCGCACGCGGTGTCGGCGGTCATGATTTCATGTATTGGGCGCTGATGCGCCACGCCATCAGCCAGGGGCGCACCGGGTTCGATTTTGGCCGCAGCAAGGCGGGCACCGGCGCGTTTTCCTTCAAGAAAAACTGGGGTTTCGCGCCCGAGCCGCTGGCCTATCGCTTCGCACTCGCCCCCGGCGCCCGCATCCCGGAAAACAACCCGCTCAACCCGAAATATCGCGCCTTGATCGCCCTCTGGAAACGCCTGCCACGGCCCATCGTCAATCAAATCGGCCCGGCGATCATTCGCGGCCTGGGCTGAGCCGCATGCATTTGCTGTTTCTCGCCCATCGCCTGCCTTATCCTCCCAATAAAGGCGACAAAATCCGCTCCTTTCGCTGGCTCGATCATCTGCGCCAGCGCTTTGATGTGCATCTCGGCTGCTTTGTCGATCGGCCTGAGGATATGGCCCATGTCGAAACACTCCGCCCCGGCCTCGCCTCACTCGCCGCGATCCCGCTGAACCCTCGCACCGCCCGCCTGCGCGCCCTCACCCGGCTGCGCCCCGGTCATCCGCTCAGCGTCGCCTATTTTACCGATCAACGCCTGCAAGCCTGGGTCGATCACACACTCAAAACCCATCCGGTCGCGCGCGCGCTGATTTTTTCCTCCGCCATGGCGCCCTATCTCGCCGCCCATGCACCGATCCCGACCGTTTTTGACATGGTCGATCTCGATTCCGAAAAATTCGCCGCCTACGGCCAAAATGCGGCCCTGCCGACATCATTGATCTGGCGCCGCGAAGCAAAAACCCTGCTGGCCCTCGAACGCGCCGCCACCGCGCGCTTTACCCGCACCTTCCTGGTCTCCGAGGCCGAGCGCGCCCGTTTCACCGCCTTGGCCCCCGAAACCGAGGCACGAACCGAGGCGGTCGCCAACGGCGTCGATATTGATTTTTTCAACCCCGATGTTCCATGCCCCACGCCCTATCCCCCTGACCATCCCGCCATCGTGTTCACCGGGGCGATGGATTATCGCCCCAATATCGAAGCCTGCCTGTGGTTCGCGAACGCTGTGCTGCCCACCCTCGCTGCCGATACCCCAAGCCCGCTGTTTCACATTGTCGGCGCTGATCCCGCAGCCCCCATCCGCGCCCTCGCCAACCAGCCCAACATCAAAATTCACCCCAACGTCCCGGATATCCGCCCGTATCTTCACCACGCCGCCCTCGCCGTCGCGCCGTTGCGCATCGCCCGGGGCATTCAAAACAAGGTGCTCGAAGCGATGGCTATGGCCCGTCCCGTCCTCACCACCACCGCCGCCCTCACCGGCATCGCCGCCAGCGCTGGGCGCGATGCGCTGATCGCGGATGACGCCACTGCGATGATCGCAGGCACCCGCGCCATCCTGCGCGGTGAGTGGCCCGGCCTCGGCCCCGCCGGTCGCGCGGCGGTCATCGCGCATCATAGCTGGGCCACGCCGCTCGCCGCGTTGGACCGGGTGCTGGCATGACCCAGCCTTGGCGCCAAACCTCCGTCCTTCTCGCCCTTGGCGTGCTGCTGTTCGGCATCGCCTTCAGTCACGAAGCCACCGCCGCCATCCATGTCTGGCTGGTCTCCACCGCCTATAATCATTGCTGGCTGATCCTGCCCATCGCGGCCTATCTCGCCTGGGAGCGCCGCGCCGGCTTGGCCCACCTCACCCCATCCGCCGAGCCGCGCGCGGCCTTGCTCGCCATTCCCTTCGCACTGGGCTGGCTGCTGGCCAATCGGCTCGGCATCATGGAAGGGCGGCAACTCGCCGCCATGGCGCTGCTGCAATGCCTGATCCTCGGCGTCATCGGGCGCAAAGCCTATTGGTATTTTCGCGCACCGCTCTGGTATTTGTTCTTTCTGGTGCCGTTCGGCGGCTTCCTGGTGGCCCCGCTCCAGCATTTCACCGCCGTCTTCGCGGCGGATGGGCTGAGCCTGCTCGGCATCGCCCATTATCTGCACGGCACCACCATCGAAATCAGCGCCGGCGCGTTCCGCATCGCGCAGGCCTGCGCCGGATTGCGCTTTTTGATCGCCGCCATCGCCTTTGCGGTCCTCTACGCGCTGGTGATTTTCCGCTCGACCGGGCGGCGCCTGATTTTCATCGCCGTGTGCCTCGTGGTGCCGGTCATCGCCAACGGCTTTCGGGCGCTGGGCATCATCTGGCTCGGCTATGCCGAGGGCAGCGCCAAAGCCGCCGCCACCGACCATGTTTTATATGGCTATATTTTCTTCTCCATCGTGCTGCTGATCATTATTCTCCTCGGCCTGCCTTTCCGCGAAGATCACGCGCCCCCGCAACTTCCGCCCGACACCGAATCATCCGACACCGAATCAATGGTGGCGTCGCACCCGACATCAGCCCCAACTCAACCCCCATCTCAACCTAAAGCGCGGATCACCGCCGCCCTGGCGGTGCTGGCCATCAGCCTCGCCGCGCCGATCACCGCCGTCGCCCTTGATCGCATCGCCCGCGCCACCAAGGTCAATCCGCCCACCCAGCTCGCCGATTGCCGCCTGAGCGCCAGCCCCACCGCCCGCCTGCCATCCGGTGCGGTCCGGCGTGATTTCACCTGCGCCAACGCTATGCGGGTCACCATCGTCGCGTTTCCACCCGCCACCACACCAGAACCAATTTTCGATCTCCGCCGCACCCTCGGCTTGATCAATCTGCGCGAAGCCCATCTCGGCCTAATCAGCCCCGCCGGCCGCACGACCCCGCATTGGCAACTCGCCGTCAGCAAACACGGCCATCACCGCGCCGCGAGCGACCTGCTGATCAATGGTCATCTCACGCTCGGCTCTTTGCTCACCCGCCTGCACATGGTCGCAAGCCGGCCCAGCCCGCCCGCCGCGCAATTGGTGATCATCCTCACCCCGAAGCCCGGCCAATCGGCCTCGCGCACCGCAATCAGCCAGGCTTTAGCCAGCCCCGCGTTGAGCCATGCCAGTCTGCGCCAATTCGCCCAAGCCGCACTCCGCTCCCCGCAATAGTGACGCGTTCATACCAATCGTCTTTTCGGATCACCGTTGTTGTGGTGGCGATGGCGATAGCGATAGCGATAAGGGGCGATAAGGAAGGTCTGCTTTTTTGAAAAAAAAGCAGCAAAAAACTTTTTTGAGTTGGTCCGCCAGCGCCGAACCCGACACGGAGCCAAGGGCCGATCATCGATCAGACAGACTGCTATAACCACGCGATCATCACGCAATGCTGCGCCGGGCAATCCTGTTTGCGGCACAAAAAAACGGGCGGTGTTGCCACCGCCCGTTGCGCCGATCTTAAATAAACTCGGCTGCTTACGCAGCGCGACGACGGCGGCGCAGCACCAAGCCAAGGCCCAGCAGGCCGGTGCCCAGCAGCGCCAGCGAACCTGGCTCCGGAACATCGACATTCGAGAATGTCAGCTGCGCCGGCGCGCCATTCGCTTCGTAATACCAAAGATTATAGGTGCCCGGACCGACCTGGATATTGTCGCCAACGGCAACCGTCGGGCTGGCATAATCGAACAAAGGTTGGCCGCTATTGGTTCCATTCCACAGGCTGAAACCATCATCATGGGTGATGGTCGCGCTCAAGCTGTGGTTGGTTGTGAACGTCAGATCAAACAACGTGCCGCTGGCAAAGCCCGGCGTGCTCAGCACCGTATTGGCGCTGAAAGGGCCCTTGCCGAACACAACGCCGGTGAATCCCGCCAAATTATTAGTGAAATAACCCAGCGTGTTGTTCGTCTGCGATTCATCAATCCAGTTCGGGATACCGGTGAAAGTGCCCGAAAAGAAAAAATTGTTTTGCATATTGATCGGGTTGCTCGGCAGAGCCTGCTGGTTCGCCGAACCCTCAGTCGCACCTGGCGTCGATGCATTCCATGCCGTGACAGTAAAGTCCAAAGAGGGTGTCGCATACGCAACGCCCGAACCCATCATCAGCGCGCCAACGGCGCAAGCCGCGAGAGTAGCCATTTTAAGAGACATCGTCATAATCCTTCGTTGAAGAGCCGATTGAACCCAGTCCCAATCAGTAAGCAGATTCCGTGCCAAATTCACACAATATAATTTTTTCAAATACTTAACCAAATTTTTCCCGGCGCCAAATCCTCAACTGTAAAATTTTCCGACAAAATTTTCTGTCCAACCCGGCCAGCGCCCGCGCCGCACGCAGCATCATCCGCCCCTTCGCCAGCACCGCCATCGGCGCATACCCGATCGCGAGGCGCACCCAAACCAGCTCAGCCTCATGGTCTGCGAAGCTCGATTTATAGCGCGCCGCCCCCGCCAGAAAATCATAAACCGCCAACCCCGCTTGCGCGTAATGGCCAATCGCCATGGCGTGACACACCAGCCCCGGCTTTTCGTGCGGCTGCGCCTCATCATAGGCAAAGCCGCTCTGATAGGCGGCCACCACATCGCCATGCCTGAAATTATACAAATACCCGATCAGCCGATCACCCGCCGTCACCGTCCATAAATCAACAATCCCCGCCGCCACGCCGGTCGCCAGAATCGGCTGGTGAAAATTTCGGAACAAAGCTGACATCGCCCCCGCTTGGCCGCGTCGGTGCCACGCGCGCTGATGCAGCACCGCCATCTGCTCGAATACGCGCTCGGCCTCGCTGAGGGTTGCTGCGCGCGTCATCGTAATCGGCCCGCTGCGCTGATAGGAGCGGATTGCTCGCCGCAATTGCGCGCGACTATTCGCCGACATCAGCGCTGTCACATCGCCGCCGCAAGCGCGCACCGGCGCAAGGCTGCGGCGCGGTGCCGGTTGCCGCCGCTCGACCGAAATGGCCCCCATCCCGCGCAAATCCGCGAGCGAAGCCGCCGCAATCCCCGGCAAATCCACAATCGCCGCGCCCAAATCCGCAATCGCCCGCCACCATATCGCCGCCGCCTGCGGATAATCGCGGTCCACCAGCGGCCCATTATGCTCAATATAGGCCGCATCCAGCACCGGGTCGCCCACCGAATTCAGGCTCAAACAGCGCGAAAACCAAGCCGACCGGCGATTGAAAATCCCCAGCGCCACCACCGCATGCGGCGTCGTCACCCGCACCACCAATGGCCGCGTCAGCCCGGTCGCCAGCGCCGCCGACACCCAAATCCAGGAGGTAAAAAACGACCCATCCGCCCGCGCCTCCAGCGCCCGCCAATCCAGCTCCAGCGCGCGCAAATCAGGGTCATCGACCACCGCCACGGACAACAGCGGGTCGTTTTGCGGTCCGGACGCTGGCCCGATCTGCTTGAACTCAAACGGTTCGCGTGCCATCAGGCAAAGGCCTATTCCCTATGAGATTTGACATTGCCATGCCCGCGCATCTTTCAGACCTCTTCATGGCGCCACAACCGGCTCATTTGCGTGGCCCGCAGCCCATCGCCACCATCATCATCGATACGGAAGAAGATTTCGATTGGCAAACACCCATCGAAGGCACCCCGCATGACACCGCCTATTTGCATCATCTCGATCAACTGATCCCGATCCTGCGCGCCTATGGCGCTGTCCCCACCTTGCTCCTAACCTTCCCGATTCTGGAAAACCCCAACATCGTCGCCCAACTGCGCCGCATGGCCGAACGCGGTGATTGCGCGCTCGGCTTGCAGCTCCATGCCTGGGTCACCCCACCCTTTGCCGGCCAATCACGCTCGGACATGTCCTTCGCCAGCAATCTCGATTCCGATATCGAAGCCCAAAAGCTCGAAAATCTCTACCGGAAATTTCTCGCCTGCTTTGCCTTCCCGCCCTTGGTGTTCCGCTCAGGCCGCTATGGCCTGGGTCGGCACACCGCCCGATTGATCAGCGCGCTGGGCATTACCATCGATACCAGCGTCGCGCCCTGCACCTCGATGGCCGATGAGGGCGGCCCCGATTACAGCCGGATCAATTTCGAACCGTTCTGGTTTGGCGATGATCAAAAATTACTCGAACTCCCCCTCTGCCGTTCAATCATCGGCTGGGGCGGCGCCTATGGCCGCATTGCCTATCGCCGCGTCATGCAGCCAGGGCGCCAACGCCAAATGGTCGGCGCGGTGCTGGCCCGTCTGGGCTGCGCCGAGCGCGTGACCCTGTCGCCCGAGGGCAACGGTGCGCGCGCCGTCCGCCGCCTGACCAACGCCCTGATCGCGCATCAACAGCGCGTGCTCCCCCTCAGCTTTCACAGCTCTTCAATCTGGCCGGGCCGCAACCCCTATGTCCGCAACCGGCGCGATTTACACCGGTTTTTCGATGATCTCTCCGCCATGCTGACCGACCTTGCGGATCGCCATGGCTGCCGCTTCGTGCGAACCGATGAAATCCCCGCTTTGCTAGCCCCCCCACTCCCGGTCAGCCACGCGGTGCCATGAGCCAGAAATCGCAAATCCTGCTGATCGCCAATAATTTTCCGCCGGTTCGCGGCGGTTCAGCCTTGGTCTATGGCGAACTCGCCCGCCACGCGAACGGCAAGGTCCAGGTGCTCGCCCCCCGCACCCATTATGTCGATCATCTGCCGCTGATCGGCTGGCGTGAACATGATCGCCAAGCCCCGTATCGCGTCACCCGTCTCACCTTGTTGCGCACCCCCCTCAATAACCCCAGCGGCAATTCCTGGTTCGGTCGGCTCCGCTTCTTTGCTTATGATTTGGCCCTCCGCGCCACCGTGCTGGTGCGCGTCACCCGCATCCTCGCCACCCAACCCATCCGCACCGTCTGCATCGGCGAATTAATGGCCGGTGCCTGGCTGCTGCGCGCCTTGCGCTTCTGGCCCGGCCTGCTGCGCGTCGCTTATGTCCATGGCGAGGAAATCACCACCGATGATGATTACGACCCCACCAGCCGCCGCCGCCGTGCCGCGCTCGCCGTCGCTGATGTCATCATCGTGGTCAGCCGCTTCACCTTCGATGCCGTTGCGCGTCTGGTGCCGGACGCTGTTGATCGGATCAAGCTGATCGAAAACGGCGTCGATTACCGCCGATTTGCCCCCGCCCAGCAGGAACGCCGCCGCGATCTGATCGCCCGCTACGGGCTGGACGGGTTTTTCGTGTTCGTCTCGGTCTGCCGTTTGCTCGAAAAAAAAGGGATCGACCACGCCATCATCGCCTTTGCCGCCCTGCACCGAACCGATCCGAGCGTGAAATTCCTGGTGGTGGGCGATGGGCCATACGCCGCCGCCCTGGTCGCCCTCGCCGCGCGCGAAGATGTGAGCGACGCGGTGATTTTCACCGGCGACGTGCCGGATGCCGACCTCGCCGATCATTACCGCCTGGGCGATGTGTTTATCATGCCCAATCGCGCCCTCGCCTCGGGGGACACGGAAGGCTTCGGTCTGGTGTTTCTGGAAGCCAACGCGGCGGGTTTGCCGGTGATCGCCGGGATCGATGGCGGCAGCCCCGCCGCCGTGACCGATGGCGAAAACGGCTTGCTGGTCGATGGTCATTCAATCGCGGCCATCGAGACCGCCATGCGCCGCCTGCGCACCGACGCCAGCTTGCGCGCCCGCCTCACCCAAGGCGCGCATACCCGCGCCACCCAGTCCGATTGGCGCTTGAAAGCCGCCGAATTTCTCGCCGCCTGCAGGGTCGACGCACCGTGACGTGCATCCGCTCGCCCATCCTGCCCTGGACCGCCCTTGAGCGCACGGCGTTCGCCGCCCCCGGCGATGATCTGTTCGCAAGCTGGCTCTGGTTCGACCTGCTGGCCCGTGCCGCCCGCCCGCCCGGTCGCGTCCCCGCAGGTCTGGTGGTGGACGGCGCAACCCTGCCGCTCTGGTGCCGCGCCCGCGCCGGCGCGCTGCTGCCGGCCGAGGGCATGACCAGCCCGTATAGCATCGCGTTTCGCCCGGCCCTGACCCAGCCAACCGCCCTCGCTGCCACCCTCGCCGCCACCCTCGTCCGCGCCGTGCGCGGTGTGGTCCGGCTGGACGCGCTAGACCCAGCCGATCCCGCCATCGCCGCCTTTGAGCGTGCCGCCGCTGAAACCGGCCTCGCCACCCATCGCTTCAGCCATTTCAGCAATTGGTTCATGCCGGTCGAGGGGGATTTCGCGCACTGGCTCGCAACCCGCCCCGGCGCGCTGCGCAACACCATCAAACGCCGGATGAAAGCCGCCGCCAGCCTGCAATTTCGCAGTTTCGGCTGGACCACCAGCCCGCCCAATCACCAACCCATCACGCTCGATGACGCCGTCGCCGGGTTCGCTTTGGTCTATGCCGGCTCCTGGAAACCGCCCGAGCCATTCGCCCAGATCAACGAACACATGATGCGCAGCCTGGCCGGGGCAGGGGTGCTGCGCGTCGGCCTGCTCGCCGATCAAAACGGGCCGCTCGCCGCCCAATATTGGGCCGTCAGCGGCCAACGCGCCTTTCTGCTCAAGCTCGCTTATCTCAAATCCGCCGCCAGCCACTCACCCGGAACCGTGCTCACCGCCCTGATGATCCAATCGCTCCTCGCCGCCGACCCCATCGCTTATCTCGATTTCGGGCGCGGCGATGATCCCTATAAGCGCGATTGGGTTTCTCTCCAGCAGCGCCGGATCGGCTTATTGCTGATCAATCGGCGCAGCGCCCAAGGTGTCGCGATGCTCGCCCGCCTGCGCCTCGCCGCCCTGCGCCGCGCCTATCAGCCCGCCACAAGCTCGGTCAGTCCAGCCCCATGAAAATCCTCTATAGTCACCGCATCCAATCGCGTGATGGTCAATCGGTCCATCTCGAAGACCTGATTGCCGCCTTCCGCCGCGCCGGCCATGAGGTGTTGGTGGTCGGTCCCGGTGCCTATGCCGCGTCACGCTTTGGTGATTCCGGCGGTGCGGCGGGGGCCTTGCGCCGCCTGCTGCCCACCGCCATCGGCGAACTCGCCGAACTGGCCTATAACCTACCGGCCTTCTGGCGCTTATGGCGCGCCCTGCGCCGGTTCCAGCCCGATCTGATCTATGAGCGCTATAATTTATTCTACCTCGCCGGCGCCTGGGCCGCGCGCCTGTCGCGCACCCGCTATCTGGTCGAAGTTAATTCCCCGCTGGCCGATGAGCGGGCGCAGCATGGCGGGCTGCGCCTGCAAGCCCTGGCGCGCGCAGGTGAACGGGCGGTCTGGCGCCGCGCCGATCAGGTGTTCGCCGTCACCCAGGTGCTCGCCGACATTCTGATCGCCCAAGGCGCACCGGCCTCAAACATCACCATCACCCCCAACGGCGTCGATATCAGCCGCTTCCCCGCTATCAACCGCCCCATCGTCCCCCCGGCGGCGCGCGCCCCGGTGCTCGGCTTCATCGGCTTCGTGCGCCCCTGGCACGGGCTTGATCTGATCATCGCGGACATGGCGGACGACCCGGATTTAGCCCTGAACCTGGTCATCGCCGGCGAGGGCCCGGCTTTGCCCGATCTGCGC
Source organism: Acidiphilium sp. MT5 (assembly GCF_054767495.1). Taxonomy (NCBI): domain Bacteria; kingdom Pseudomonadati; phylum Pseudomonadota; class Alphaproteobacteria; order Acetobacterales; family Acidocellaceae; genus Acidiphilium; species Acidiphilium sp. MT5. The sequence continues at coordinate 19,882 of NZ_BAABMR010000004.1, read as the reverse complement.
GCCCTGGCCGCCGCGCGCGGCATCGAACATCGGGTCCGCTTCGCCGGTCTGGTCGAGCGCGACCAAATCCCGCCCTTGCTCGCCGAGATCGATATTGCGCTGCAACCCGCCTCGGTCGCCTACGCCTCGCCGCTGAAACTATTCGAATATATGGCCGCCGGCTGCGCGATCATCGCCCCGGATCAACCCAATATCCGCGAAATCCTCACCCATGACCACTCGGCCCTGCTGGTCGATCCCGCCGATCCCTCAGCGCTCTGGCGCGCCGTGCATCGCCTCGCCGCCGATCCCGCGTTGCGCGATCGTCTCGGTCGCGCCGCCCGCCACGAAATCCTGTCGCACCCCTATTTGTGGGACCATAACGCCGCCCGCATCATCGCGCACGCGAAACCCAAATGACATCTGCACCCCCCGCGCTGATCCTCCATGTGTTTCCGAGCTTCGCCGTCGGCGGTGCGCAAATGCGCATGGCGACCCTGGCCAATCGGTTCGGCCCGCGCTTCCGCCACGCGATCATCGCCCTCGATCAGCAAACCGCTTGCCGCGACCGGCTCGATCCGCAGCTTGACGTCCAGTTGATCGCGCCACCCACGCCCGCCCGCGCGCTCCCGGCTCGCCTGCGCGCCATCCGCGCCCTGCTGCGCCGCATCGCGCCTGATTTGTTAATCACCAGCAATTGGGGCGCCATCGAATGGGCCATGGCCCGCCCCCTCGCGCGCATCGCCCGCCATATCCACACTGAAGACGGGTTCGGTCCCGAAGAGCATCAAACCCAATTACCCCGCCGCGTGCTCACCCGCCGCCTGGTGCTGCGCCAAAGCGACATCGTCGTGCCATCGACCCTGCTGCACCAGGCCGCCCGCAATATCTGGCGTCTGCCCGAACCGCGCATCCATTATATCCCCAACGGGATCGACCTCACCCGCTTCACCCCCAATCCAAGTTTAGCCATCAGTCGCGCCAATCCGGGCCGCGCCGATCCGGGCCTCACCATCCTGTGCGTCGCCGGCTTGCGCCCCGAGAAAAATATCGCCCGCCTGCTGCGCGCCCTCGCTTTGGCGCGCCTGAACCCAGCCCCGCACCTGCTGATCGCCGGTGACGGGCCGGAGCGCGCCGCCCTGCAAACCCTCGCCACCGATTTGGCCCTCAAGGTCACGTTTCTCGGCAACATCGCCGATCCAGCACCGCTCTATCAAACCGCCGATCTCTTCGCGCTCTCCTCCGATACCGAACAAATGCCACTCTCGGTGATCGAAGCGATGGCGAGCGGCTTACCCGTCATCGCCACCGCCGTCGGTGACATAAGCGCCATGGTCGCCGAGGCCAATCTGCCCTTGCTCACCGCCCCGAACGATCAAGCCCTTGCCGATGCCCTCGCCCAGGCACACAGGCTTGACCGCGCGATGATCGGTGCCGAAAATCGCCGCAAGGCGGAGCGTCTATTCGATGTCGCGGTGATGACCGCGCAATGGCAGGATTTACTGGCACAAACGAGCCTGCGGGCCGAGGCGCCAAGGCCCAGGCTCAGATGAGGAAAAATATCCCGCCAATGATCATCCATGCCGCCGCCGAAAACAGCATGATTGCCAAAGCCGCCTGGGGCCAAGGCAGCCGCTCAGGCACTTTGTCCGCATTTGCTCTGTCAACCACGATCGCGCGGGACATGTCCAAATCTCGTTTCATCTGTTTGAGTCACAAAACCAAATCTCGTATTCGTAATATGAGACATTTTTGCCCCGTCAATCAAGCGCGAATCGCGTCAGGCGCGAAATCGCCTCGATCCGTAAAAACCTTGGATTGTCGCCAATCTCTTGCAAGACGCCCATTAAACACCCGAATTTATTACAAAAATATTAACCGTCTCGGAGTCGTATAGTCATGTGTGGTCTTGCGGGTCTGTTCCGGCGCGACGCGGTCTTCGCCCAATCCGGCCCGGTCGATGGGCCGCTGCTCCAGCGTATGACCGATGCCATCGCCCATCGCGGTCCCGACTCGGCTGGTTTGCGTCTTGATGGCCAAATTGGCCTCGGTTTCCGTCGCCTCGCGATTATCGATCTCGCGGGCAGCCAGCAGCCGATGGATAGCGCGGATGGCGCCCAAACCATCGTGTTCAACGGCGAAATCTATAATTTTCAAAGCCTCGCCGCCGAACTCACGGCACTGGGTCAGGTGTTTCGCACCCGTGGCGATACCGAAACCATCCTGAATGGCTGGCGCCAATGGGGCCTCGGCGTGCTCGACCGGCTCGATGGCATGTTCGCCTTCGCGCTGTGGGACCGGCGCTCCCGCCAACTCCTGCTCGCGCGTGACCGGATCGGCAAAAAGCCACTTTATTACGGTATCGCACCGGATGGTACCCTCGCCTTCGGTTCCGAACTCGCCGCCCTCAAACCCGTGCCCGGCCTGACCGACCAGCTCGATCCAAGCGCGATCGAGGATTTTCTCGCCCTCGGCTACATCCCAGACCCCGCCTCGATTTTCCGTGATATTCGCAAATTGCCCCCCGCCCACCACCTGCTGATCACCGCCGATCAACCCGTGCCGCCCCCGCAGCCTTATTGGCATCTGCCCACCGCCGCCGACGGCCTCGTGGTGCCGTCCGATGCCCCCATCGCCGCCGCCCAGCTCCAGGATCAGCTCGAAGCCGCCGTCGCCAAGCGCATGATCGCCGATGTCCCGCTCGGCGCGTTTCTCTCCGGCGGCATCGATTCCGGCTGCGTGGTCGCCCTCGCCGCCCGCACGGTCGATCATCCGCTGCGCTGCTTCACCATTGGCTTTCCCGAAGCCGATGAGCGGCAAGCCGCCGCCGAAATCGCCCGCCATTGCGGTGCTGACCACGAAACCGCCCTGATGTCCGCCCACACCATCTTGGGTGATGCCGCCGCCCAAGCCGCTTTGTTCGGCGAGCCGTTCGGCGATCATTCCTCCGTGCCCAGCCGCGCCGTGGCCGCCCTGGCCCGCCAGCATGTCACCGTCGCCCTGTCTGGTGATGGCGGGGATGAAGCCTTCGCCGGCTATCGGCGCTACCGCTTTCACCAGATCACCGAAGCGGGCCGCCGCCTGCTGCCAGCAACCGCGCGCCGCCACCTCATCGGCACCCTGGCCCGCGCCTACCCGAAACTCGATGCCGCCCCCCGCTGGCTGCGCGCCAAATCCACCCTCACCGAGCTTAGCCTCGACTCCGCCGAAGCCTATTATCGCAGCGTCAGCCGCAGCGATGCGCAAACCCGCCACGCTTTGTTCAGCCCCGAATTTCGCCGCCTGATCGCGGGTCATGATCCCGCCCAGCGCTTTCATGCCATCGCCGATGCCCATGAGGGCGATGACCCGCTGCGCATCGCCCAGCAGATCGATCTCGCAACCTGGCTGCCCGGCGATATTCTGGTCAAAGCGGATCGCACCAGCATGGCCGTCGGCCTTGAGGTCCGCTCGCCGCTGCTCGATCCGCGCTTGCTCGCCTTCGGTTTCGCGCTCGAACATCGGCTGAAACTGCGCGGTGGCCACGGCAAGGCCGTGCTGCGCGATGTTGCCGCCCGCTTATTGCCCGCCTCGGTGCTCACCCGCCCCAAACAAGGCTTCACCGCCACCCTGGCCCCCGCCCTGCGCGAGGCCGCCGCCAGCGTGCAGCAAAAACTCTGCGGGCCAAATTCCGCCCTGCTGGCCAGCGGTTGGTTCAACGCTGCAGGCCTCACCGCCCTGCTCAGCGCCCATGCCAGCGGGCGGCGCGATCATACCGCCTTGCTCTGGCACTTGCTGGTGCTCGATGGTTTTCTCGCCGGTTGGCAAACCCCATCGGCGCGCCCCTGATGACCGCCGAGCCAACAACCCCCCCACCAACCAACCCCCCCGTCAGCCCCGCGCCTGACCCATCTCCGTCATCAGATGCCGGTCTGGCCAGCCTCGCCGGCAAAGGCTCCATCCTCAGCCGCACCGCGCGCGGTGCGGGCTGGGTGGTCGGCTGGCGCTTCTCCACCCGCTTCATCGGCCTGTTCAGCACCCTGATCCTGGTGCGCCTGCTCACCCCAGCGGATTTCGGCATCGTCGCCCTCGCCACCAGCTTCGCCCAAGGCTTCAGCCAGCTTTGCGAAGCCGGCGTCGAAGCCGCGATCATCCGCGATACCAACCCGGACCGCGCGCTCTATGACACCGGCTTCACCATCAATCTAATCCGTGGCCTCGGCGTCGCCTTGGTGCTGCTGATCGCCGCCTTCCCGATTGCGGTGATTTTTCACAACCCGCATCTCGCCCCGGTGCTGCTCGCGGTCGCGGCGATCAGCGCCATCGGCTCGATGGAAAATATCGGCGTCGTGGATTTTCGGCGTTTCATCGCGTTCGACCGCGAATTCATCCTGAAAATCATCCCCCGCATCGCGCAAACCGCCATCGGCATCACTCTCAGCCTGCTGTTTCGCTCTTATTGGGCATTGATCGTGGCCTTGCTGGTCAATCAAACCCTCACCACGCTGATGACCTACCGGCTGCACCCGTATCGCCCGCGCCTCAGCCTCGTCGCCTGGCGGCGCATCGCCCATTATTCCGCCTGGACCTGGGTGAATAATCTGGTCAATTTGCTGAACTCCAACGGCACCAACTTCATCATCGGCAAGGTCTTTGGCGTTGGCGCGGTCGGTATTTACGGCCTCGGCAATGAAATTGCGGGCCTGCCCAACACCGAACTGGTCGGCCCGCTCTGCCGTGCGGCCTTCTCCGGCTTCGCCGAAGCCCGTGCCGGCGGCGATAATGGGGCCAGCCTGTTGCTCCGCCTGCTGGCCCTGATGATGATCATCGCACTCCCCGCCGGTCTTGGCTTGTCACTCGCCGCCTATCCCATCGTGCAGCTCGGCTTTGGCAAAAACTGGATCGGCGCCGTGCCGCTGCTGCAAATCATCGGTGTGGCCAACGCCCTCAGCATTTTCAGCATGATCAGCGGCGTGGTGTTCAGGGTGCAAGCCTGGATGAAAGCCCTGTTCAAACTCGCCGTCGCCCTGACGCTCCTGCGCCTCGGCCTAATCATTTTGCTCATGCCCCATTATGGCCTGCGCGGTGCGGCCATCGCTATCGCCATCACCGATATTATCGACCAGCTCGCCTTCCTCGCCGTCACCATCCACCGGCTCGAATTGTCACTCGCCACTTTATTCGCCCGCGTCTGGCGCAGCCTCGCCGCCGCCGCCATCATGACCGCGCTGCTGGTCGCTCTGCATCTCGGCTGGAGCGATCATCCCGGCACTAATCATCAACAAGCCGTGCGCCTCGGCTTGGCCATCCTCACCGGCGTCATCAGCTATAGTGCATCACTCGGCATCCTCTGGTTCCTCGCCGGTCGCCCCGATGGCGGCGAGCGTGATCTCGCTCACTTTGCCCACAGCGCGCTCCAGCGCATGAGAACAAGGCAACGCCCCACATGACATTTTTACCCCGCACCCAAGTTTTCGCGCTGCTGGCCCTGGCCGCCATCCCCCTGGCCGCCCCGCACCCCGCCGCCGCACAAAATTTTGTCGCCGCCCCACCGGTGCCGCACGCGCCGGGGGCGCTGGCCGGCATCGTGCTGGAAAACACCACCCATCACGCCTTGCCGCCCCGTCTAATCACTTTCGCCGAAATGTTCGCACCCGGCGCCCTACCGCGCGGTGACGGCATCACTGTCGGCTCTGCTCCGGCACAGGCCGATGTGAAGCTGCGCTACCCTGATGGCTCAGCCAAATTCGCCATCATCACCCTGCAAACCCCATTGCTCCGCGCCGCCGCGAACGCGCCCGTACTCCTGCGCGCCGCTCCCGCGTCAGCAGCCCCCATCGTCGCCATCGGCCCGGCCCTCGCCGCCCATAAAATCACCCTGCACGCCACGATAACGCCCAAAGATGGCACCCCGCATTCTTTCACCATCAATCTGCCCGTCTGGTACCAGCAAGCCCGCGCCGCGCATCAGCTCTCCCCCTGGCTGCAAGGCCCGCTCGCCCACCAAGTCCGGCTGAGCCGCACCCTGATCAGCTCGCTCCGCCTGGTGGTGGACCTCACCGCCTATCGCAGCGGTGCCATCGGCGCGGACATCCAATTCAATAATGATCGCGCAATGACCGCCTCCGGCGGCGCCATGAGCGAAACCGTCAGCATCGCCCTCAATGGCAAAACCATCTACCGCGTCGGCCCGCTCACCGAACATCAATATCAAGACTGGCACGTTGTGCTCCGCAGCGATGGCCGCGTGCCGATCAATGTGGTGCATGACATCGCTGCCCTTGAGCGCCTCGGCGCCATCCCGCATTACCAACTTCATCCCGGTGCCGCCCTCAGCGTGCTCGCCCAGTATCAGCACGCCATCGCCCAACCTGGCTGGGGCGCGCCACTCGCCGCCAATGGCGTCACCCAATATATGCCCATGGTCGGTGGTCGCGGGAGCATCGGTCCCACCACCCGCGCCAACGCGATTTGGCTCATCAGCCAAAACCCGATCGCCGCCGAATACGCCATCGGCCAAGCAGACGCCTCAGGCGCGGTGCCGTGGCATATGTGGTATCCCAAAACCCAGCAATTTCTGACCACCGCCGACTTCCCAAACATCTGGACCGATGGTCGCGGCGGCCCGCACTCCTACACCACCGGCCTCACCCAACAAGTCGGCAAAACCGGCTGGCACGCGGACGCCGCCCACCAGCCCGACCTCGCTTACATCCCCTATCTCCTCACCGGCCGCCGCTACGATCTTGATCAACTCAACGCCCAAGCCAGCTTTTCCGAAACCGATTTCTGGCCCGCCGCCAAAGCCCGCAATGGCGGCGAAGGCATCGTCGTCGGCTCGGGTAATCAGTTGCGCGGCGCCGCCTGGGATCTGCGCGAAATCGCCGAAGCCGCCTATATCGATCCGCAACACAGCCCGATGCGGCATTATTTCGCGCAAATGGTCTCCAACAACATGAATTTTCTCCATGAGAAAATCCCGCTCTGGCAAGCCCGCGAAGGCCAAGCCTATGGCTATCTTCCAGGCAATTACGGTCACTCTGGTGCCATGCCCCCTTGGCAGCAGGATTTTTTCGCAACCACAATGGGTCGCCTCGCCCAATTTAAGGTTCCCGGCGCGCGGGCCGTGCTACATTGGCAAACCCATTTTCTGGCCAATTCACTGCTCCCGCTCGCCCAAGGCTTTAATCCGCGTGATGGTGTCGCCTATAATCTGATCGTGTATAATCCCAAGACCATGATCTATTTCAAAAGTTGGTCCGCGATCCGGAGCGCCACCGAACAAGCCGGCCAAGCGAACGGCAGCGGCTGGAAACATAGCAACGGTTATTATGCCCAAACCCGCTTAGCCGCCCTGGCCAGCATCATCAACACCACCCGCTCCGCCCGCGCCCGCGCGGCCTATCGTTGGCTCATCCAAGCCCACCCGCCCGAAACCAGCCCCCTGGCGCACGCTGAGCAGGCACAATATTGGATCGTCCCGGAACGAAGCCCATGACCCGCCGCCGCGTCTTGATGATCCCATCAACCCAATGGTTGCCCTACCGCCAAACGGTGGAGCGTGATGGCGGCCCCGTTCCGCAACGCCTTGATGCTGCGCTGGAAAATCTAGGTTGGCACGTTGATATCCTCGACCCCGGCACGCGCCCATGGAACCCATTTGGCGGCATGAACCCGCTACTCCAGGCGCTTGATCCGCTGCGCGCCCTCAAAATCCTGACCCGCAAACGCGATTACGACCTGATCGTCTCGGTTTTCGACGGCAATGCTATTCCGCTCCTAATGTTACGGCACATTTTCGGGTTTCGCACAAAAATCATTCTCTGGGACCTTGGACTGACCGAGACATGGCGGTTGCGCATGCGGGTGCTTGACTATGTCATCCCGCGTATCGACGGCATCATGGTTCTTGCAACCCACCAAAAACACTATATCGAAGCAAAATGGCGCGTGCGCGCCCCGGTGCAAATGATCGGTCACTCGGTCGATACGATGTTTTTCACCCCTCAATCCATCGACACTGATGATTTTTTGCTGTCAATCGGCAATGATGCCAGCCGTGACTACAAAACGTTGTTCGAGGCTGTGGCACCACTCGCCACCCGCGTTAAAATCCGCACATCGCCCTCGGTCGTCGCGCATCTGGCACAGCCCAACAACGTCGAGATTATTCCCAAATCCTTGTCGTTTCCCGACCTCCGCACACTCTATGCCAAGGCCAAACTCGTCGTGATCCCGCTGATCGAAACACTCAATGCGGGCGGCATCAGCGCCGTTCTCGAAGCCGCCGCCATGAGCAAACCCCTCATCGTCACCCATACTGCGGTGTTGAACGACATTCTCAAGCCAGGTGAGACCTGCCTAACCGTTCCCCCCGGTGATCCCCTCGCGTTGCGCCAAGCCATCGAAACATTGCTCACCAATCCTGATCTCGCTAAAAGACTGGGTAATGCCGCCCATGTTTTTGCGGAGCAACACCAGTCTCAGTCGGCTTTCGCAATGCGGCTGAGTCAAGCCATGAATTTTTATGTCCAAGGAAATACACATGATCAAAGAAACTAAAAATAATTCCAGTTCAGAAGCTGCATTTTTCGGAGTTCAAGCGGCTCACGCTCAAGAGTCTTAGTAAGGCATTGATTGATTGAAAAATAAAAATTATGAGCAAATCAAATGTTTTCGAAATGAAAGTGCAATAATTTGACAATATACTCATCAATAAAGCGAGCGCGTTATACAGCAACGCGACGTAATCTAAGACCACCATTAGTATTCATGCATATGCCAAAGGCTGGTGGAACGGCGCTCATACGTGAAATTGAACGCTCCTTGCGGCCATTACGGTGGGCCGGTGGGATTGATCGGACATTGACCGGTAACTTTGAGGCCTTCGACACGATGGATATTGATCTTCGGGCCGGCGTGTTCCGCGATGAGACCGAAATTCCAGCGAATGTTGATTTTCTTGCCGGGCATTTTGGTTGGGGAATGCTGCGTGCTTGGAACCCGGAAGCAAAATTGATGACCGTTTTGCGGGAGCCACGCTCGCGACTCCTATCATACTGGTTCTATTTGGGAAATTACTCGGATCATGTATTGTCACTTTACGGTGATTACGGTGAACGGTTGGAGCTCGCACGTAAACATTTCGGCGATTACATTTCAATTCCGGAAATAGCATGCCAAACTGATAACCTGATGACCCGGATGTTAGTTTGGCCGCATCCAGCTTGTCAGGCCACAGAATTTATTTCGCCAGAGATGGACGAAACTTTACTGATGATCGCTCTCGAACGCCTTAATCAATTTGATTTTGTCGGTATGATCGAGGATTTACGATTACGCGATCGGCTGTTTCTTTGGCTTGGATCAACATACAAACATAGTCGCTGGGCCAGCTTAGAGAAATTTATAAATCGTGGGCATAAAATTAATAAAAATGAGGCATCTATACCAAAGCAAGGTTTGCGGAAAACTCTTGCGGTAGAGCTTAACGAAGAAACAATACGTCGGCTGGAGTCGTCATCAAGGCTTGATAAAATATTATGGATGACAATAGCTCGTCAATTATTTGACGATAAAGACCCCAACACGATTGCCGATCAAGAATTCTCAAAATCAATAAAAAAATTTGATACCTTAATCGAGAGAGCAAAATAAAAAATATTTAGTAAGCCTAGATTTTATTAAATTTTATCTGACCATTTAGGTTTAATCAGTGTTTATTATGGACGATTAAAATATGACATTCAGCCTCTCTGGCCAAAGAAGCGTCTTTGATAAGGTAAAAGTCGTTCAGAAAGGGAGATTTTATCGCGTTTCTGCCGCATGATCTGTGCCAGATAGAGCTTTTCAAATTGTGTAACCATTTGAGCCAACGAAAATTGCGATTGAATCCTAGCGCGCGCATTTTCACCAAGCCGTTGCCGGAAAGACGCGCTTGATCCAAGCAAGGTTATCGCATTAGCCAGAGCATGGGCGTCCTCGGGCGGTACCAGTAGCCCTGTATCTTGGTCAATGATCACCTCGGGGATGCCGCCAACCCGACTTGCAACGGCGGGTAATCCGCAGATTCCCGCTTCCAAAAGAACTAATCCAAAGGCTTCTTGACGCGATGGCATCACCAGCATATCCGCAGCATGGAATAATGGGGATGGGTCGGGACAGTGGCCCAGAAAACAAACACGGCCCGTAACGCCGAGGTCGCCTGTCATTTTTTTTAATCTCTCGGCATCTTCACCATCACCAATTAAGCATAAGTAGTAATTTGATGATAGCAGTGCCAGAGCTTGAATTAGTAAGTCAAATCCTTTTCGGTGAATAAGAGATCCAACAGCCCCGAGTAGTATCGCGTGTTCTGGAACATCGACGAATGTCCGGAAATCACCGTCCTTGTTCGGAGCAAAGCGTGTTTCATCGATTCCGTTATATATCACACTGAGCCGCGACTCAGCCAGGCCATCAGTCCGCAGTTCACCGAGAACATAATTACTAACGCCAACGAGATGATCGGCTTGATGAAGCCCATAAAAAAACCGATTGCGAGCAAGATATGGGGCATGGAGATGCACAACGAGGGGGCGTTGCGTAATCCATGCAGCGGGGGCGAGCCACTGCGTCGGCGCTGCGCTGTTAGCATGTAACAGTGCGATACCATAATAACGAATGAGTCGGACAGCCTCACGGACCGACTTAATGTATCGGCGAGGACTAAACGAGTTTGAACCCCAATCAAAGTAGGTCTCAAAGCTTGACACATGGGTCGGCAAGCCGAGAGCCATTGTTTTCTCTGCCAGGGGCAGCACGTTGGTCCAAATTATAACGCGGAAATTATCACGGTTAAGTTTGATAAGTAAGTCGAGAAGCACAAGCTCGCTTCCGCGCAACCATTGAACGCCAAAATGCGTGAATAGAATAGCGTATGGCGGCTGAGGGTTCTTCATGGTGCCAACTTAATCAAAAACGCATTGGAAAAAGAGCAGTATCATCAATCAATCGGCGTGCTCTAGATCGGTTTGGCAAACCGCTAAATTCTGATCGGCTATGACAAACTCTCTTTCGGCACAACGCTTGATCCACAATTATCCCATTGTATACCGGCCGACCCTGATTGTCGAGTTGGAAGACTGTCATAATCCTGACTGCGTTTATTGTGCTTTAGCTTTTTTGCTGAACGTAATTACCGCATAGTATACCTAAGGAACAGAAGGTTGGCCGATATCGACACACTCATAAAATTTTAGAAATGATACCGTAAACTATATTTTTATACCAAGATAAGTACACTAATAAATAAATTAATCAATCAAATCTCAAGCATCTTCATCATATACTCCAAAACAGCCAATCTTTGAAACTGCGTGGAGTCGGTCAATTTTTGCGGATTGAACAGCGAAGATGTGCGTGGAAAAGCCGGATTAATGACCGTTTCAAGAAATTTGCCGGATAATTCCTGAGGCCTGGTCGCGCGCGCACCCAGATATTGCTTGATCCTGAAATTATGTCGGCGCACCGCCAGCGGTTGCAAGAGCAGGCGTAGATCACCAATCCGAGCGCGCCATGGCGGGTCGCGATCAAATCGATAGCCATGCGATGACATATGCGCCGCCAAACGCGGGTTCAGTGTGTTGATCAGCCGTCCTTGGAAAATGCCAAATTGCTTCCACCGCAGCGGAACTTGCAATGCGGTGCGCACAATTTCTGGCTCCAAATAGGGCGTGGCGCGGTCACCGAAACGGCTATCGAGGCTAGTATCGCGCCCAAACCATGATCGGCAGCGCAAGTGCGGGTATAAGGCAAGCACATGGGCGCGGGTCAGAACCGGGCGCTCCAATCCGAACAGCTTGATGATTTTATCGGCGAGATTGGCTTCATACTCCCCGGCAAGGCTCGAATCCGTCAGTCCAGCCGGATCATAGCCGCTGAAAAAAGCCCGAACGAAAGCCGCTACGCTCATCGATTGTCCGGCAAATTTGAAGAAGTTACGAAACACTTCGCCGCCGCCGCCATTCATCATCACGCCATCACTCCCGCATCGATCAATGCGGGCATAGTTTTCGGAATCTGAACAGAACATCCAATATTGCGAAAATCCGTCATTCATCTCGGCGCTGGCTTTCAGCATCGACGGAAATTCATCGAGCGTGACCGGGCGGATCAGCGTCTTGTCGATATGCTCGAATTTCGCGCCCTCGGCACGTGCGAGCGCTGCCGCGTTGCGGACATCTGCGGCGTTTGCATCCCCATACACAAACAAATCCGGTTCAACACCGCGGTCCCGGGCCAGCGCGAACAACAGCCGGCTATCATAGCCGCCCGAAAAACTAATCCGAATCTGTTTGTCAAACGCCGCAACATAATCATCCATAACGGTGCGCAGGCTCAAGAGGCTGCGCTCAATCAACTCCTCAATCGGCGCGTCCCGCTCGGCTTGGATCAGGGACGGACGGGTAATATGGCGGCGCGTCGTGTCCTCAAACGCAATGGTCTCACCAAGATCAAGCCGGTCAATTTGCGCAATCGGTGTCGCCGTGCCCAGCGTGACGCCGCCAACAACATATTCAAGGCACTCCGCGCGCCTGACCGTGCGCTGGGGCAGACAAGCGGCAAGGGCCAGATAGGCCGTGCTGAACAAGGTGCGGGATTGATCCAAATAAAGCTCATAAACCCCGTGCAAATCAGCCCGAAGTGTCGTTCGGCCCTGTCGGCGCATCAGCAGCAAATACGCCCCACGACACCGATCAGGATCTACCGCGCCCGATGGCTCCGTTTGGGCGAGATAGTCCCGAAGCGCGTCGAGCCCCGTCTTGCCGCCGAAGATGAATGTCCCAACAACAGCGGCAAAATCGCCGCCCCCAAGTTGCTCGATGATGGGCATCGTCCGGCGATATTTTGGATAAAGATCGATCCATAAATCGCCCGTATCGATGGTCAATGGATGGCTCAAACCCGCATTGGCAAAATGGGGCCGGGCCCGCTGCGCCAACGCCTGCGCGCGGGCCGTGTCAGCACCTGCAACGATGAACAAACCCCCCATCCGTCAAACCTTCAAGGGCCGATTGACCAACCAGTTCCAGGCATCGCTCAATATCATCATGGAGCCTCGATAAATAATCTGACTGAAGTGAGCATTTCACATCACAATAACCGAAAAATCTATGCGGTCTGATAGGTCGATACGTCAAGATCATCATCACCGGTAGCCCGGTGAGGCTTCCGAGCGTCGTATGCGCATGACCCCACATGACCAAGGATGACCGAGGGTCGTAAAACCCGTCCCGATCGCTCGGATTGTGGCAGGCAGGCCACAATATCGATCTTCATTTTACTGGTATCGTCTCTAGGTTGCATTTCAATAAAATTTATGTGATTCAGACTCTTGTAATCAGTCGTTAAGAATTGGCCGGGTAGGTTGGCTCGTCGTCTGGCAAAACGCCTGATCTGGTGCTGTTCGTAACTATCCAGCTCTGCCCTCAGGAGTTTCTATGCTGACCAGCCGTATCCCGTCCGGAAAATTCGTCGCTCCGGTGATGGCGCCCGCAACCAGCACGGGTGAAATCGTTGGCTTTACGCTCCAAAATACTGGCACCACAACGCTCGCCGCCCAACCGGTCACGCTCAATGAGGTGTTCAAGCAAGGCGCCGTGCCCGCCGGATCGGGCCTCATCGCCACCATTAATGGCGTCTCCTATCAGGCCCAACTCGATGCCAAAACCTTCAACGCGGATGGCTCGGTGGCCAGCGGCGTGGTCACCATCCTCGCCCCCGCGCTGGCCGCCGGCACCTCAACGCCGGTCAGCCTCAGCCTTGCCCCCGCCAGCACCGCCGCCCCGGTCGATCTTGCGAGCGCCCTCGCCACCTATAATCTAACCGCAACCCTCAATATTACCGCCAATGCGGGCGGCGCGACCGGGGTGCAAACCGTCAATATCGCCAGCCTAGTGCGCAGCGCCCTCGCGGCCAACAGCGCCCAAAGCTGGCTCTCCGGCCCGCTCGCCAGCGAAGCCATCGTCAGCATCCCGGTCACCGGCTCGCTGCGGATCGAGGCGGACATCACCGCCTACGCCAACGGCCAAATCAGCACCACCCTGCAATTCAACAATGATGCCGCCATGCAGGCCAGCGGCGGCACCATCAGCTATAGCGCCACCATCAGCCAGAACGGCGTGACCGTGGCGCAGCAATCAAACCTCACCCAATATCAATATCAAGATTGGAGCCTCACCACCGGCACCACCCCGCCCGCCACCGGCCTGAATATTCAGCATGATATCGCCTATCTCGAAGCCACCGGCGCAATTCCAAACTACGATACCCAATATGGCGTCTCCAGCACCGTCCTCGCGAACGAAGCCGCCGCCATCGCCGCCCCTGGCTGGAACGCCCCGCTCGGCACCGATGGCATTACCCAATATATGCCCAATGTCGGCGGTCGCGGCGATATCGGCCCCACCACCCAAGCCAATGCCACCTGGCTGCTCTCCCAAAGCGCCACCGCCGCCGCCTACGCTCTCGGTCAAGCCAACGAAGCCGGCTCAATCCCTTGGCATTTCTACGATCCGACGAGTAATGGCAGTTTTCTCAACCCGGCCGATTATCCGACGATCTGGACAGACGGTCGCGGCGGCCCCGGCTCCTACACCACCGGCCTTACCCAACAAGTTAACCCCACCAATTCCGGCTGGACGACCGACGTAGCCCACACGCCGGATCTCAATTATGTCGCCTATATGCTCACCGGCAATGTGGTCGCGTTAGAGCAATTAAACGCCCAGGCCTCGTTCGCCATCGATAATTTCTGGCCTTATCCGCGTAATAATGGTCAGGCCATTGTAGCCAGCCCCGGCAACCAAATTCGTGGTTCCGCTTGGAGCTTACGCACCATCCAGGAAGCGGCCTACGCCAATCCGGCAGGCTCCGCCGATAAAGCCTATTTCTCCGCCGTCACCAACGCCAATTACAGCTATTTGGTCTCGTTGATCCCGCAACTTACCATCGCCGAAGGTCAGGCCTATGGCTACCTGCCCGGTCCTTATGGGAGCAATGGTTCCCGACTCCCACCCTGGGAAGAAGATTATCTTGCTAGCACCGTGATCCAGGGTGCAGAAATGGGCTACACCAACGCCCTCACCTTCCTGAAATGGCAATCCAACTTTCTGGTCGGGCGCTTCTTCGCCCAATCACAAGGTTTTTCGCCGCGCGACGGGATCGCTTACAATCTCGCAGTCGGCAACAATGCCACCGGTCTGCAATCAGAAGGTCCCTACTACCAAACCTGGGCGCAAATCGAACAAGCCACCCAAGCCACGGGCCAATCCAATGTCGGCAATAATTGGGCGGGCAGCAATGGCGATTACGGCGCCCTCGCTTTGCAAAGCCTCGCCGGCATCATCACCGTCAGCGTCGCCAACCCCACGGTCATGGGCAATTACCAATACCAAGCCATGCAGGCCTTCGGCTGGCTCCTCAATAGCGGCGCGCCCTATCTTAGCCCCGCCCAAATCGCCGCCTCGAACCCGCAATTCCTCATCGTCCCGCGCCTCGCCAACGGCCAATTGCTCTCCTTCGCCAACATGGTGCTCGGTCAAGACAGCGCCGGCGCCGCCACCGCTCTTGCCCCGATCACCCTCACCGAAAACGCCCTGCTCTATGCCGGCAGCGGCACCGACACACTGATCGGTGGCACCGGCATCAATCTCCTATTCGGCGGTGCCGGCAACGATGTCATTTTCGGCGGCCCGAACGGTAACGATATTTTCGCCGGCGCCGGGGCGGACACCATCATCGCCGGCGGCGGCGCCACCTATATCCAAGCCAGCAGCACCGCCCTGCTTACCACCGGCACCGGCCAGGATCTGTTCGTGCTCAATAGCGGCGCGTCCGGCGCCGTCACCATTGCAGGCTTCAACCCCAGCCTTGATCGGCTGGACATCGTCAGCGCCACCGGCATCGCCCTCACCCCAGCCCAGCTCGCCACCATCGAAGCCAGCGCCACCACCATCGCGGGCGGCACCAAATTTGCGCTCTCCTCCGGCGAAACCCTGTTCCTCACCAGCGTCACCGGCGCCACCGGCGCCTGGTTCAGCGAGCAAAACCAAGCCGTCACCGCGCCCGCCAGCCTGCTCGCCACCGCCGAGGCCAATAACACCATCCCCGCCGCATCCGGCGGCACCAGCAATGGCGGCAGCGGCAGTACAGGCAGCGGCGGCACGCCCCCAGCCCCCACCAACCCGCTCCAAATCATCACCTCCGGCACCGCGCAAACCATTCTCGGCGGCAGCGGCGGCTCGGCGGTCGATTCCATCAGCGGCGCGACCATTAATGCCCAACAAACCGGCCAATCCGATTACGTGACCCTCACCGGCGCGAATAACATCATCAACGCCCAGGGTGGCGCAGGCTCATTTCCAACCTATGGCAATCTCACCAGCACCGGCGCTAACAACCAAATCACCATCACCGGCGGCGTCTACACCGAAACCGGCGCAGGCGATTCCGTTTCCGCCCCCTATAGCTTCGGCGCCCTCACCATCAATGAGCTAGGCACCGGCCAATTCGCCTCGCTCACCGGCACTAACGCCGTTAGTATCGGTGGCTCCGGCAACATCGCATTCCTAACGATTGAGGCCAGCACCCCCGGCACCCCCAGCGCCACCATCTCCGGCTCGAACGACACAGTCACCGCCCGCGTCTATTCGCCCATTCTGGTCACCGGCGCGAACAACATCATCAACGCCAGCGGTGAAGCCGCCGTCACCATCAGCGCCGCCGCCCAAGCCTCGGCCAATACCGTCTTCGCCTCCGGTTTCGATGCAATCACCGCCGCCAGCGGCCCGAGCTTCATCGCTGCCGTGGGCGGTGCCAACGTGATGGCCACCATCACCACCGAAACAGCCTCTAGCAGCACCATCGCCCTCGGCGCTAACGCCAATGTCTCCATCACCGGGGCCGGCATCGCCACCATCATCGATAACATCCAAACCCAAGGCGCCGCCACGGTCGCAGGCTTCAACCCGCTGATCGACCAAATTTCGCTCCAAACCGCCAATGGCAGCGCGCTCACAGCCGCGCAAATCGCCAGCATCGTACAAAATGCCAGCATCAACGGCTCAACCGCCACGCTCGGCCTGAGCAGCGGCGCAACCCTCACCTTGACCGATCTGACATCCGCCCCGCAAACCGGCTGGTTCACCCTGCCCAGCAGCCCCGCCGTGCCGCCGCCCAGCGCCCAACCCGCGCCCCAGCAAACCATTCTCGGTGCCGCCAGCGCCTTCATGTATGATCCGCTCAGCAACGCCGCGATCAACGCGCAACAGCTTGGCCGGTTTGACTTCCTCACCATCGGCGGTGCGAATGACAGCATCAACGCCATCGGCAGCGCGGGCGGTTATGCCACCTATGGCAATATCACCACCACCGGCGCGAACAGCCAAATCACCGTCACCGGCGGTGTCCTCACTGAACTCGGCGCGCAAGATACCGTCATCTCGCCCTATAGTTTCGGCGCCCTCACCATCAATGAGCTGGGCACCGGCCAATTTGCCTCGGTCACCGGCAGCACGCGCGTGAGCGTCGGCGGCTCGAACAATATCGCGGATCTCACGGTGCAATCCGGCGGCGGCCCCAACCCAGTCATGGCCACCATTGGCGGCGCGGATAACATCGTTTTCGCCGGCACCTACTCGCCGGTCCTGGTCACCGGGGCAGATGATATCATCCGTACCAGCGGCACCGCCGCCGTCACAATGGCGGGTGCCGCCAACACCGGCGCGAACACCGTCATCGCCTCCGGCTTTGATGCCATCACCACCGCAACCGGCAACAGCGTCATCTCCATCCCCGGCGGGTCGTGGAATTCCACCATCACCAACCTCGCTGGTAACGACACAATCTTTGCCGGCGCCGCCTCCCCCGGCGGCAGCAATCAACTCGCCATCCAGGGCGGCAGCGGCACCCTGATCGTGACCGATATGGCAAGTGGCCGCACCATCACCATGACCGCAGGCACCGGCGCCGTCACCGCCACGGGCGCTAACAATGGCAGCGTCTTCATCGGCGGCACGGGTGGCGATAATCTTCTCGCCGCCAGCGGCAACAGCACCCTGATCGGCAATGGCGGCAGCAACACCATCATGGGTGGCACAGGTAACGAACTCCTCGTCGCCAGCACCATCGCCGGTGCGAGCAACAGCTTCCTGATCAACAGCCTCACCGCTAACAACGCAACCACCATCACCGGCTTCGGCGCCCAAGGCACCAGCGATAGCCTGATCCTGCAATCCGGCCTGTCCATCAGCCAAACCACCACCAGCCCCCTGACCGGCACCCTGCTCACCCTGAACGACGGCAGCAAAATCTTCCTCAGCCAATTCACCGGCAGCCTGCACAGCACCACCACCACCACCGGCACCACCCTCACCCCCTGATTTCGCTCTTTCGCACCCACCCCCGCCTATGCCATGTTAGCGAAATGGAGCAGGCCACTAACCCCCTCGCACAGAGTCTCGCCGACCGCTTCACCGCGATCGCGCACATGCTCCGCAAAACGCTCGGCGCGCCGGAATATTCCCGTTTCGACCTCACCCTCAAATGTTGGGGTGGACGGCCCTACGGCATCGGATGTGCCAAGATGGGGTCGGACTACCAACCCAATGAAAGGGCCGCCCAATGGAATACAAGCGCATTTCGATTGACACGTCCAAGCATGTTTTCACGATCCACGGGGTCGACGAGAAGGAGAGGCCGGTGCTGCGTCGCGAAGTCGGACGCGCTCAGGTTGAACGGTTCTTTGCCAAAATCGCGCCTACCGAGGTGGTTCTCGAAGCGTGCGGCGGCTCCCATCACTGGGGGCGTGTGCTTGGCCGGATGGGCCACCGGGTGAAATTGATTCCTCCGCAATACGTCAAGCCCTTGGTCAAGCGGGGCAAGAATGACCGCAACGACGCGGAGGCAATCTGCGAGGCGGCGTCTCGCCCGACGATGCGAACCGTTCCCGTGAGGTCGGTGGATGAGCAGGCGGCGACACTCATCCTGAAGCACCGGGAGATGCTGGTGGGCCAGCGGACCCAGGCAATCAATGCGCTGAGGGGACACGCGACCGAATTCGGGATCATCGGCGCCAAGGGGTGTGCGAACGTAGAGGCTTTAATCACGGCGCTATTGGCTGACACGGCGGTCCCAGACACCGCAAAATCGATATTCAAGGACATGGGCAGTCACGTGGCCGACCTTGATGCCAAGATATCGGCTTTGGATCAGAAACTGAGCGAGCTCCATAAGACCAATCCAGTCAGCCAAAGGCTCGCGGCAATCCCTGGCGTGGGGCCGATCACCGCGATTACCATGGCGCTGACCATCAACGCGGCAGACTTCGAGACCGGAAGACATTT
Source organism: Acidiphilium sp. MT5 (assembly GCF_054767495.1). Classification (NCBI taxonomy): domain Bacteria; kingdom Pseudomonadati; phylum Pseudomonadota; class Alphaproteobacteria; order Acetobacterales; family Acidocellaceae; genus Acidiphilium; species Acidiphilium sp. MT5. Next base: position 539 of record NZ_BAABMR010000004.1, on the reverse strand, counting down.
TGCCGCGTGGCTCGGCCTGACGCCGCGGGAGCACTCTACCGGTGGTAAACATCGGCTGGGGAGGATCAGCAAGGCGGGCAATGAGAGGTTACGTCAGCTCCTGGTCATTGGAGCGATGTCGGTGGTCCGCTTCGCCAAACTAGGCAGCAAGTCCGCGTCGGCGTGGCTATTGAAATTGCTGGAGCGTCGGCCGCGGAAGGTTGCCGCCGTCGCTCTAGCCAACAAGATCGCCCGGGTGATCTGGGCGATGATGGTGCGGGGTGAAGCGTATCGGCGTCAACCGGTAGCTGCCTGAACCTCGTGCCGGTGGCGGAGGAGAAGATCTGAGCAGGAGATAGTAATCGGTCGATCCGACGAGCGAGAGAATCCGTAAGGCCCAAAGGCGCACCCATGCCGTTCAAATGTTTGGATCTCGTTCGCGGAACCTATCTAGGCTGGCGGTCATTGGCCGCACAAAGAAGCCGGACACATGATCGCAATCGAACCGCCGCTAAATCTTGCAACGTCAGCTCTTGACCTCACCGGGCCGTCCACACATG